>DATMSN010001093.1:0-1938 GCA_035565375.1 Duganella sp.
GCTGCAAAATCGCGCCCAGGCGCTGCAGCAACTGCGGCTGGTGGCCGATTTCTTCCGCCGCACCGAACCCCATAGCCCGGTCGCCTATCTCGCCGACAAGGCCGCGAGCTGGGGCGACATGCCGCTGCACGTCTGGCTGCGCGCCGTCATCAAGGACCCGGGCACCATCGCCGGCGTCGAAGAGTTGTTGGGCTCCCAAGCGGTCGGCGAGTAGCCGGGGCCAACGTCCAACGGTGGCAGTTGTTGTAGCGCAACGTTTAATGTTGCTTCAGGTACTACAATTGTGGCGAACAGTGCTAGCATGAGTCAGACATTCCTGATCTTTTTGCTAGGGGTTCGCCATGAACAACCTGAAAATCGGCACGCGTCTCGGCTTCGGCTTCTCGCTCATCCTGCTGTTGCTGACCACGATGACCGTCATCGGCATCATGCGCCTCAGTAGCGCCAGCGCGATGACCGATCACATGATCGACGTGAAGATCCGCGACCAGCGCCTGATCGCCGAGTGGGGCAAGATCATCGAGGTCAATGCCGCCCGCACCACCGGCGCCTGGATGGTGGGCGATCCGGCCGACCAGAAAAACCTGGAGGCGCTGATGGCCGCGTCGTCCGGCCGCGCGACCAAGATCCAGGACCAGATCGGCGCCACGATCGAGGATGAAGAACTCAAGCCGCTGTTCAAACAGGTGATGGACACGCGCAAGGCCTACACCGACGTGCGCAAAGCCGTCTTCGCCGCCAAGGCCGCGGGCGATCTGGAACGGGGCAAAAAACTCTACGAAGGCGACTTGACGCAAACCCGCACCAGTTATCTGGCCGCGTTGAAAACCTTCTCGGACCGGCAGGCCGACCTGCTTGACAAGGCCGCCGGCGACATCCACGACCAATACACCAGCGGCCGCACGCTGCTCCTGCTGCTGGGCGTGGCCGCCATCGTCATGGGCATCTTCGCCGCATGGTGGATCACCCACACGATCACGAAGCCGATCAACGAGGCGGTCAAGGTGGCGGAGACCGTGTCGTCGGGCGATCTGACCAGCGATATCCAGGTCCACAGCACCGACGAAACCGGGCAGCTGATGAACGCCCTGAAAATCATGAACTCGAACCTGGTCAGCATCGTCGGCCAGGTGCGCAACGGCACCGACCTGATGGCCACCGCGTCGACCGAGATCGCCGCCGGCAACCAGGATCTGTCGTCGCGCACGGAGGAGCAAGCCAGTTCGCTGGAGGAGACGGCATCGTCGATGGAGGAATTGACGTCGACGGTGAAGTTCAACGCGGAGAACGCGCGGGAGGCCAACGCGCTGGCGATCAGCGCCTCGGAGATCGCCAGCCGTGGCGGCGCCGTCGTGGGCGAGGTGGTCAGCACCATGGGTTCGATCAACGACTCTTCGCGCAAGATCGTGGAGATCATCTCGGTCATCGACGGCATCGCCTTCCAGACCAATATTCTCGCGCTCAACGCGGCGGTGGAAGCGGCGCGCGCCGGGGAGCAGGGACGCGGTTTCGCGGTCGTCGCCTCGGAAGTGCGCAACCTGGCGCAGCGCTCGGCGGCGGCCGCCAAGGACATCAAGGGCCTGATCGACGATTCGGTGCAAAAGGTCTCGCAAGGTTCGGAACTGGTCGACAAGGCCGGCCAGACCATGGGCGAAATCGTCACCAGCATCAACCGCGTGACCCAGATCATGACGCAGATCAGCCACGCCAGCGAAGAGCAAAGCCTCGGCATCGCCCAGGTCAACGACGCCATCACGCAGATGGACCAGGTGACGCAGCAGAACGCGGCGCTGGTCGAGCAGGCCGCCGCGGCTGCGGAATCGATGCAGGAGCAGTCGGCCAAGCTGGCCGACGTGGTGAGCGTGTTCAAACTCGATGGCCTGCTGCTGCCGGCGGCCGCCCACCGCACCCGAAGCGTGCCGCGCGCGCAACCACGGC
>DATMSN010001094.1:0-4009 GCA_035565375.1 Duganella sp.
GCCGAACCCCGGGCGGCGGCGCCGGATATCGCGGCGTGGCGCCATCCGCTCGACAGGATGCGCGTGGCCGGCTTCTTCGGCGTGCGGCGCGCAGTCTCGGACAAGCCGCATCAAGGAATCGACCTGGCCGCCCCCAAAGGCACGCCGATACACGCGGCCGCCGCCGGTACGGTGATCGCCGCCGGCGAACTGGCGGAAAACAATGGCCGCTACGGCGCTTCGGTCATCATCGAGACCGGTTCGCTGCAAACGCTGTATGCGCACATGAACAGCGTTGCCGTCAAAGCCGGCGATCGCGTCGCCGCCGGCCAGACGATCGGCGCGGTCGGGGAAACCGGCTTCGCGACCGGACCGCATCTGCACTTCGAAGTGCGTCAAAACAACCGGGCGATCGATCCGGCGGCCTTGCTCACCGATCTCGATGCGCACGCCACCAAACACGCGTTGAAGACCAGGCGTCAGCAACTAGGCTCCTAAGCTCCCCGTTATATCACCATTGCCGGTAAGCCGCGGTTTTCAAACCGCGGCAAGGCGAACTGCCGCCCAGATTTTGGGCCATCAAGGACTCGACATGCCACTACACCGACTCACCGGCGGCCTGCTGCTGATCGCCGCCACCGGCGCCGGCGCCACCGACGCGCCGGAACCCCTGCAAGTGCAAATCACCGGCGCCCGTGCCGACCAGCGCCAGCGGGAAACCACCACCGCCATCGTCATCCACCACGAGGAACTGGTGCGCCAGGGCGACCAGACCCTGGCCGATGTGCTCAAGCGCCTGCCGGGCATCAGCGTCTCCGGTGCGCCCGGCCGGGGCGGCGCGATCAGCATGCGCGGCCTGGGCAACGGCTACACCCAGATCATGCTGAACGGCGAGCCGGTGGCGGCCGGATTCTCGCTGGACTCGATCGCGCCCGAGATGATCGAACGCATAGAGATCATGCGCAGCGCGACGGCGGAATTCAGCAACCAGGCGGTGGCCGGCGCCATCAACGTGATTCTGAAAAAAGCGGTCAAGCGCGACCAGCGCTCGCTCAGCGCCAGTGTCGCCCGCCAGGCCGGTGCGACCACGCCGACGCTGACGACCCAGGTGTCGGACCAGAACGGAGGTTTTTCGTACAGCCTGGCCGCGACGGTGACGCGCAAACGCGAGGAAAAGCCCTCCACCGACCGGGAGGAGCAGCGTGACCCGAATGGCGCCCTGCTCCTGCTGCGCCGCACGCCGCAAACGGAATCGGGCCGCGCGGACGCGCTGACCTTGACCCCGCGCCTGAACTGGACGCTGGCCGGCGGCGACACGGTGAGCTGGCAAAGCTTTGCCAACCTGCGCCGGGTCGACAACCAGCACCGCGCGGACGAGACGACGCTGGCCGGCGACGGCAGCGAGTACCCGCGCAATGTCGCCGACTTCGTGGCGGACTTCGTCATGCTGCGCAGCGATGTCAATTGGACCCACCGCATGGCCAATGGCGACAAGCTGGAAACGAAGCTGGGCGTGAGCAGCAACCGCCGCAGCGGCAGTTTCGACTTCCACGGCATGGATAGCGATGGCAAACCGCTGGCGCGGCACCTGGTCGATTCCGGCCCGTCGGAAACCAGCGTGACGGCCACCGGCACCTATCGCCACCCGGTCGGCGAACGCCACGCGCTGGCGCTGGGTTGGGACATCAGCCGCGCCAAACGCAGCGAGGACCGCAACGAAAAAATCTTCTCGGCCGGCGGCGGGCAGACCAGCGCCAGCAACGCCGATTACCGCGCCGACGTCAATCGGGTGGCCTTCTTCGTGCAGGATGAATGGGAGGCGACCAAAAACTATTCGCTCTATCTGGGCTTGCGCCACGAGCGGCTGGAGACCGCCAGCCGCGCCGACGCCTCCAACGCGCCCGACGCGCTGGACGCGCGTTCGTCCGTCTGGAGTCCGTCGCTGCAAACGCGCTATGCGCTGGCGAACAAAGACGTGCTGCGCCTGGCCATAGCCCGCACCTACAAGGCGCCGCCGCTGGTCAAGCTGGTGCCGCGCCGCTACACCAACGACAACAACAATAACCCGACCAATCCCGATGAACAGGGCAATCCGAACCTGCGGCCGGAACTGGCGTGGGGCCTGGACGCGGCCTATGAACATTATCTCGGCGACGGCGCGCTGGTCAGCGTCAGCGCGTATCTGCGGCGGATACGCGACGTCACGCTAACGCGGCTGTTCGAGCAGGACGGCGCATGGGTCGAGGCGCCGTTCAACAATGGCAACGCGAGCGTGCGCGGGGTGGAGCTGGAGGCCAAGCTGCCGTTGCGCCGCCTGCTGCCGCGGGCGCCGGCGATCGATCTGCGCGCCAACCTGGCGCGCAACTGGTCGCGCGTCGACAATGTGCCGGGGCCGGACAACCGGCTGGAGAAGCAAACGCCGTTCACCGCCAACCTGGGCGCCGACTACCGCCCGGAAGGATCGGCGCTGACGGTGGGCGGCAATCTGAATTACCAGGCCGGCGGCCCGGTGCGCCAGGCATCGGCGGTGCGGCTGGGCAGCAGTGCAAAGCGGGAGTTGGATTTGTACGCGCTGTGGAAGATCGATGCAAGGACACAACTGCGCATCGCCGGCAGCAACCTGCTGCGGCAAACATCGACGGAATGGCACGACTACATCGATGCCGGCGGCGTGCGGCACCGCGTGACCGTCACGCCAGGCGCCGCCACGTTGCGCGTGATGCTGGAGTATCAACTGTGATTCAAATGCGGGACAAGTTGCGATCCAACACTGGATTGAATGCGGCGCTGTGGTATGGTTTCACCCATGACGCGCGCACAGACTCAACCTTTACAAGAAGCCTATAAACCATATCAACGCTGCATGGTCATGGGCGGTGGCGGCTTCCGGTTCGGCATTTACATCGGCATGTACGCGGCGCTGCGGCGCGCCGGCAAGGCGCCCGACATCCTGCTGGCCAGCTGCGGCGGCGCCATCGCCGCGACCATCATCAACAACCTGCCCGACCCGGACCAGCAGCGCGCCTGGCTGGCGTCGCGCGATATGTACGACTTCTGGTGCGGCCTGAAATCGACGCGCCACGCGGCGCTGATCGGCACCCTGGCGCGCGCCGCGCGGCGCAAGCTGTCGCCGGCCAGCGTGCCGGTCATCCCCGACCTGTTCGGCGATTATCTGTTCGACATTCCGCCGCAACTGCCCTTTCCGCCGGCCAGCGGCGCGCCGGAGGTCGATGTCGCCATCATCGGCGGCAAGCTGCTGTTCGACGCGTCGGAAGTGGGCCGGCCGCGCGGCCAGCGCAAGCTGTTCGCCGAAACGGTGTTTTGCGGCGAGCGCGCCGCCGCCATGCTGCGCGATATGCCGTCGCCGCTCGGCGACGAACGCTGGGGCGAGCACGCGGTGGCCCGCGAACTGCTGGTCGACGGCGGTGTGCCGATCACCGAGGCGGCGCGCATCTCCATCGCCGACATGATCTACTTCCGCTGCCGCCAGTATCAAGGGAACGAATATATCGGCGGCGTGCTGGATCTGTTCCCGGTCGAGATCGCGCGCCGGCTGGGGGCGGAGGTCATCATGGAGTTCAAGGAGGCGTTCGACCAGGTGTTCTCGATACCGGCCTGGCGCGCGGTGCTGGGGTTGAACGGCAATGCGCGGTTAAGGTACGCCAATACCCATCTGGCGGACTTGCGCATCGACTCGTCGGACGTGTCGCGGGTGCTGGCCAAACAGCAACTGCAGCAAAAGCTGGATTGGCGCCGCAACCGCATCGAGCTGGCGATGCCGCCGGCGTACGACACCTTCGTGCAGCACATGAACGACCAGTGGCAATACGGCTACGAGCGCGCGATGGAAGCGCTGGCGCATCCCGCCGGCGAGCATCCGCCGGTGCGTCGCGCGACGCGCTACAGCAAGCGCCTGCGCGAAGCGTGACCCGTGTACCTCAGGCGAAATCCGACGCCAGCGCCTGATGCAGCGCCTGCCCTTACGATTTTATGCTACTTTTGTTCATTATACATTACAGATGGATACTAC
>DATMSN010001095.1:0-2696 GCA_035565375.1 Duganella sp.
GGTGCTCGGCCTGACCAACGCCGCGCTGCGCCAGCGGCTGGTGCTGGCGGTGCTGCGGCTGCCGGTGTTGTCGGCCAAGGCGGCCGAATTCCGGCTGGCGCGTTTCTACCGCGCCCTCAGCCTGCTGCTGCACGCGGGCATACCGCTGGCCAGGGCGCTGGCGATGACCAACGCCATGCTGCTGCCGGCGCAACAACAGCAACTGGTGCGAACGCGGCGCGCGGTCGAACAGGGCCTGCCCTTTTCCACGGCGCTGGAACAAAACGCGCTCGCCACGCCGGTGGCGCAATCGCTGCTCAAGGTGGGCGAGAACACCGGCCGCCTGGGCGACATGCTGGAACGCTCGGCCAAGTTCCACGACGAGGAATTCGCGCGCTGGGTCGATTGGGCCTCGCGCCTGCTCGAGCCGGTGTTGATGACGCTGATCGGGGTGGTGATCGGCGGCGTGGTGGTGTTGATGTACATGCCGATCTTCGAATTGGCGGGGAGTTTGTCATGAATGCGCGCGAACCGGCCGTCCTCGGCCCCGAGATGCTGCACAACGCGCGCGCCGCCGCGCTGGCGCAGGGCCGTCCGCCGATGACGGTGATGGAGGAGGCCTCAGGCCTGACGCCGGAGGAGTTCACACGCCAACTGGCGCAGCTGTTCTGCTATCCGGCCTGGCCGATGGGCAGGCTGCAGGCGGCGGCGCCCGCTTTCGACCTGCTGCCTTTCACCGATTGCGCCCAGCGCGAATGCGTGCTGCTGCGCGCCGAGGGCGGCGCGGCGGTGCTGGTCATCGGCAATCCGTTCGCGGACGACACGCTGCAGTGGGCCGACTACGCGATCGGCGCCGGCTACACGGTGGCGCTGGCGCATCCCGACGACCTGACGGCCTATCTGGCGCAGCAGGAGAACGTGCAGCAGGCCATGCAGGACATGATGGAGGACGGCAGCCACGGCGAGCTGTCCGGACTCGATCAGAGCATCGAGGACATCTCGCTGATACGCATCAGCGAGGACAGCAGCCCGGTCGTCAAGCTGGTCAACTCGACCATCTACGACGCCCTCAAATTCCAGGCCAGCGATATCCACCTCGAATGCGACGCGGCCAGCCTGGTCATCAAATACCGTGTCGACGGTGTGCTGGTGCAGGCCGGCCAGGTGCAGGGCTTGCAGATGGCGGAGCAGATCATCTCCCGCATCAAGGTGCTGGCGGAGCTGGACATCGCCGAGCGCCGCGTCCCGCAGGACGGCCGCTTCAAGGTCCGCGTCAAGGGCAGCGAGATCGACTTCCGCGTCTCGATCATGCCGAACATCTTCGGCGAGGACGCGGTGCTGCGGCTGCTGGACCGGCGCGCGCTGACCGAGGCGGCGCAGGCGCTGCGGCTGGAAAACCTGGGCCTCAACAGCGACGCCATCGTGCAGATCCGGCGCCTGGCCGCCAAGCCGCACGGCATGCTGCTGGTGACCGGGCCGACCGGCTCCGGCAAGACCACCACGCTGTACGCGGCCATCACCGAGATCAACACGGGGCGCGACAAGATCGTCACCATCGAAGATCCGGTGGAGTACCGCCTGCCGCGCGTGCTGCAAATTCCCGTCAACGAAAAGAAGGGGCTGACCTTCGCGCGCGGCCTGCGCTCCATCCTGCGTCACGATCCGGACAAGATCATGATCGGCGAAATCCGCGACGACGAAACGGCGCAGATCGCGGTGCAGGCCTCGCTGACGGGCCACCTTGTCTTCACCACCGTCCACGCCAACAACGTGTTCGACGTGGTCGGCCGCTTCCTGCACATGGGCGTGGACCCGTACAGCTTTGCCGCCGCGCTGAACGGCATCGTCGCGCAACGGCTGCTGCGGCTCAATTGCGAGCACTGCGCCGTCGATATCGAACCCGATCCGCAGGACTTGAAGGACAGCGGCCTGACGCCGGCGCAGGTCGGCGAATGGCGTTTCAAGGCGGGCGCCGGCTGCGGGCATTGCCGCGGCACCGGGTACAAGGGCCGCAAGGCCGTGGCGGAGGTATTGATCCTGAACGACGCCATGCGCGAAATGATCTGCACCCGCGCGCCGGTGTCCCGCATGAAGGAGGAAGCCGCGACGATGGGATTCCGGCTGGCGCGCAGCGCCGGGCTGGATCTGGTGCGGCAAGGGGAAACCACTTTACTGGAGCTCAATCGTGTCACTTATTGAACGTCTGATCGAGCCGGCCAGGCCGCGCAGCCTGGCTATTCTGCTGGCGCCGGGGCAGTTGTCGTGCATCGTGCGCCAGGGACGGCATCCCGTCGACGACGGCGCGCGGCGGATCGCGGTCGTCGATTCTGGCGGCCAGTGGCAGGCCAGCCTCGACGCGTTGCGCGCGCTGCTGCTGGAAGCCCCGCCCGCATGGGCCGGCCTGCCGCTGGAGGTCAGCCTGTCCGGCCGCTGGAGCCACATGGTGGTGGCGCCGTGGAGCGACGCGCTGCTGTCGGGACCGGCCGCCACCCACTTTCTGCAATCGCAGCTGACCGCCCTTTACGGCGACGCCGCGCGCGGCTGGCATATCGTCGGCGACGACGCGCCTTACGGACAGGCGCGCGTCGTCTGCGGCATCGATGCCACGCTGCTGCACGCGATCAAGGAACTGGCCGGCGAATGCGGCCATCCGTGCCGCGCCATCGAACCGCTGCTGTGCACCGCGCTGCGCTCCCTTGGGGCGGACGAGTTGCGCG
>DATMSN010001096.1:0-3487 GCA_035565375.1 Duganella sp.
GACGCGCTAATCTAAATCACGTAGGGCGGATTAGCGCAGCGTAATCCGCCAAGCTTCGTCGGCGGCTCATGGCGGATTACGGCGTTCCGCCTAATCCGCCCTACGTGATCAAGGATGCCCCGGCCGCGCCTCCAGCCCGTCGATGTCCTTCATCAGCGCGATCAAGCGCTTGGCGCCAAGGCCCAGGGGCCGGTCGTTGAGCCAGACGACATCCACCCACAACCGCAGTTGATTACTCATGCTGGCGAAGTCGATGCCGAGCAGCTCCCCGTCCGCCACCAGCGGCGCCACCAGCCGGCGCGGCAGGAAAGCCCACCCCAGCCCCGCCTGCACCATGCCCAAGGTGGCCAGGTGGCTGTCGGTGCGCCACAGCTTGCGCGACACCAGCACGCGCATATCCTCCTCGTGCGCCTCGCGGCTGACGATGGCGATCTGGCGGATATCGACCAGGTCCTCGAGCCGGAAGTGTCCATTGCGCTCACGCGCCAATGGATGGCGCGGCGAGATCACCGCCACCAGCACCTCGCTACCCAACTCCTGGAAGCTTTCGTGTTCGTCGACCTGCGGACGCTCGTAGAGTAGCGCCAGCTGCGCCGAGCCATCGTGCAGCATGCGGCGCGCGTCGGCCTGGGGCGCCGACAGCACCTCTACTTCGAGCGACGGAAATTCGTCAGCCAGCCGCGCCAGCGGATCGCCCCACGCGGCCGACAGCAGCTCCGGCGCGATGGCCAAGGTCAGGCGCCGCTCCAGTCCCTGATGCAGCGACAGCGCGTGCGCCTGCAAACGACGCAACTGTCCGGCCATCTGCCGCGCCTCCGCTTCCAGCGCGCGCGCCATCTCGGTTGGCCGCGCATCGCGCGAACTGCGCTCGAACAGCTGAAGATCGAGTTCGGCCTCCAGATGCGCGATCGCCATGCTGACGGCCGACGGCACCCGCCCAAGCGCCCGCGCGGCGGCGGAAAATGAACCGTGATCGATCACGGCAAGGAAGATCAGAACGTTATCGCTGGAAAAGGCCATGTCACATGCTGTCAGAAAAACTGATAGCTGTCGACTTTTTCAATCAGAAACACTCAAGTACCATGCATACGATTGTTTTCTAGGGAAATATCATGCAAGGTTTGAAACGAAAAATCGTCTATGTGTCGTTGTTCGAGTTGTTTGCCGTGGCCCTTACCAGCAGCTTTTTGATGCTGCTGGCGGGGCATGACGCGGCCCACTCGGGCGTCGCGGCGATCGCCTCGTCCACCGTCGCGGTGGTGTGGAATTTCATCTACAACGGCTTGTTCGAGGCGTGGGAAGCGCGTCAGGCCACGCGCGGGCGCGGCATCGCGCGCCGGGCGGCGCACGCCATCGGCTTCGAGGGAGGTTTGGTGGTGATACTGGTGCCGCTGTTCGCGTGGTGGCTCGACATCACGCTGTGGGAGGCGCTGGTGCTGGACATCGGCCTGGTGGTGTTCTTCATGCTCTACACCTTCCTTTTCAGCCTGGCCTTCGACCGCGTGTTCGGCCTGCCCGCCTCGGCGCGGGCGATGGCCTGATCAGTTATTCAAGCCGATCATCGCCAGCCCGGCCAGCACGCCCAGGCTGGCGATCAACGCGTAAGCGATCAACGCCAGCACCGCCCCGCCCTTGCTGCCCAATTGCTGGCCGCTGGCGTCGCGGGCGCGCGGCGCCAGAAACCAGGCGCCGATGCCGACCTGTATCACCAGACCGGCGGCGACCAGCACCGCGATCGGCACGGCATTGCCGGACAGGCGATTGAGCAGCGTCGCGGCGCCCAGCACCATCAACAAAATCAGGCTGAAGATACAGGCGTCGCGCCAGCTCAGAAGCGCGCGTTTGCACAGGAAGGCGGCCAGCTTGACGAGGCTCGTGTAAAGCGCGACGGACAGCAACAGCGGAATAAAAGAGAGAAACGAAGACATCTGGAACCTGACGATAAAAAAAACCGGGAACTAGTCCCGGTTTCGTGATGATGCGATAACTTAGCGCTTGCGTGGCGGCGGCAGGTCGGTACAGACGCCTTCGTACACTTCGGCGGCCATGCCGATCGACTCGCCCAGCGTCGGGTGCGGGTGGATCGTCTTGCCGATGTCGGTGCCGTCGCAGCCCATCTCGATCGCCAGGGCGATCTCGCCGATCATGTCGCCGGCGTGCGTGCCGACGATGGTGCCGCCGATGATGCGGTGCGTTTCAGCGTCGAACAGCAGCTTGGTGAAGCCTTCGGCGCGGCCGTTGGCAACGGCGCGGCCACTGGCGGCCCAAGGGAAGTGGCCCTTCTCGACCTTGATGCCCTTGGCTTTCGCCTCGTCCTCGGTGATGCCGGCCCATGCCACTTCCGGATCGGTGTAGGCCACCGATGGAATCACCTTCACGTCGAAGTGCGACTTCTGGCCTGCGGCGGCTTCCGCCGCGACGTGGCCTTCGTGCACCGCCTTGTGCGCCAGCATGGGCTGGCCCACCAGGTCGCCGATGGCGAAGATGTTCGGCACGTTGGTGCGCATCTGGCTGTCGACCGGGATGAAGCCACGGTCGGTCACCGCGACGCCGGCCTTGTCGGCGGCGATCTTCTTGCCGTTCGGGCTGCGGCCGACAGCGACCAGCACCAGATCGTAGACCTGCGGCGCTGGCGCGGTGGCGCCGGCTTCGGCGGCTTCGAAGGTGACTTTGATCCCTTCCGGCAGCGCTTCAACGCCGACCGTCTTGGTCTTGGTCATGATGTTGTCGAAGCGCTTCTCGTTGAACTTCTGCCAGACCTTGACCGCGTCGCGGTCGGCGCCCTGCATCAAGCCGTCCATCATTTCGACGACGTCGATGCGCGCGCCGAAGGTCGAGTACACGGTGGCCATTTCCAGGCCGATGATGCCGCCGCCGATGACCAGCATGCGTTTCGGGATCTGGCGCAGTTCCAGCGCGCCGGTCGAATCGACGATGCGCGGATCTTCCGGCACGAACGGCAGCTTCACCACGGCGGAACCGGCGGCGATGATGGCCTGTTTGAACTGCACGACCTTCTTGCTGCCGTCGCCGGCGGTCACTTCGATGTGGTTCGCGCTCAGGAACTGGCCGACGCCGGTGACGACTTGCGTCTTGCGGGCCTTGGCCATGCCGGCCAGACCGCCGGTCATGTTCTTGATGACGCCTTCCTTGTACTTGCGTACCTGGTCGATGTCGATGGTCGGCTTGGCGAAGGTGACGCCGGTGTTGGACATGTGCGACGTCTCGTCAATCACGGACGCCACATGCAGCAGCGCCTTCGACGGGATGCAACCGACGTTCAGGCACACGCCGCCCAGCGTTTCGTAACGCTCGACGATCACGGTGTTCAGGCCCAGATCGGCGGCGCGGAACGCGGCGGAGTAACCGCCAGGACCGCCACCCAACACCATCATGTCGCAGTCGATGTCGACCTGGCCGGAGTAGCTGCCACCGGCTGGCGCGGCGATCGGCGCGGCGGCTACCGGAGCAGGTGCCGGCGCGGCCG
>DATMSN010001097.1:0-3678 GCA_035565375.1 Duganella sp.
CGAGACCAGCATGCGGCCGGCCTCGAGGTGGTCGCAGGTGACGGTGTTGACGGCGCGCTCGCGCAAGGTGCGGTTGAACAGCACCAGCGGCATGTGGCGCCGTTCGAATTCGGCGATATGCAGGTCGGTCAGGCGGGCGGCGGCGATCACGCCGTCGACCTGGAATTGCCAGACGTCGGCCAGCACGCGGTCGACGTCGGTCTCGCGCGCCAGGGTGAACAACAGCACGCGCTTGCCGCGCGCGGTGATCTGCTGGCTCAACTCGGCCAGCAGTTCGGGATAGTACAGGTTGGCCTGGTTGGTGATGATCACCGCCACCATGTTGGAGCGCCGGGTGATCAGGCTGCGGGCGGCGGCGTTGGGGATGTAGTCGAGCAGCGAGGCCGCCTTCATCACGCGCGCGTAGGTCGATTTGGAGACGCTGGCGCCCGGCTTGAAGCAGCGCGAGACGGCCGATTGCGAGACGCCGGCAACTTGTGCGACATCATATGAGGTCACGCGGCGGGCTTCGCGGGCGATGGTGGCTTTGTGTTCGGTGGCGCTGATCTCTACTGTCGGCTTGGATTTCGTCATTATCTCGTTATCGTCGTGGTGACCGCCGCCTTGCCGGGTGCGCCGGTCGCGCTGTTCTGATTGCTGTAGCGGTCACGTCGAGGATAATCAAAGACTTACCCCATGGCAACAAATATCGTGTTTCCATGTGGAAATTACTTACGCGATGTGGTGGCGCAGCAATTTTCCCTGATGAGGGCGTTTTTCTGATAGCATAACGCCCCTTTATCACGTGTGAAGGGTCGACATGGCCAATGCTTGCGGCGTCGATTTCGGCACGTCAAATTCCACGGTGGGCTGGGTGCGTCCCGGCCAGGCCGTGATGTTGGGACTTGAGGACGGCAAGACCACCTTGCCGTCGGTCGTCTTCTTCAACGCGGAGGACGAGCAGGTCACCTTCGGACGTGCGGCGCTGGCCGAATATCTGGCCGGCTATGAGGGGCGCTTGATGCGCTCATTGAAGAGTTTGCTCGGGACCAGTCTGATCGACGGTCAGACCGAGGTGGGCGGCCGCGCGCTGCCGTTCCGCATGCTGCTGGCCCAGTTCATCGGCGAGGTCAAGCAGCGCGCCGAGCGTTCGGCCGGGCGCGAGTTCACGTCGGCCGTGTTCGGCCGGCCCGTGCATTTCATCGACGACAGCAAGGAAAACGACCAGCTGGCCGAGGATACGCTGGCCGAGGTCGCCCGTTCGGTCGGTTTCAAGGACATCGCCTTCCAGTTCGAGCCGATCGCCGCCGCGTTCGACTACGAGTCGCAGATCGACCGCGAGCAACTGGTGCTGATCGCCGACATCGGCGGCGGCACGTCGGACTTCTCGCTGGTGCGGCTGTCGCCCGAGCGCGCCAAGAAAACCGAGCGGCGCGACGACATCCTGGCCAACGGCGGCGTGCACATCGGCGGCACCGACTTCGATAAATACCTGAGCCTGTCGTCGGTGATGCCGCTGCTCGGCTACGGCAGCCGGCTGCGCAACAACAGCGAGGTGCCGTCCAGCTACTTCTTCAACCTGGCCACGTGGCACACGATCAACCAGGCCTACACCAAGAAGATGTGGACCCAGCTGTCGGACCTGCTGCGCGATTCGGCCGAGCAGGAAAAGCTGGGCCGGCTGCAGCGCCTGATCGACGAGCGCGCCGGCCATTGGCTGGCGATGAAGGTGGAGGAGGGCAAGATCGCCCTGTCCGACGCCGTCAAGGTGCAACTCGAGCTGGACCGGCTGGCGCCGGCCGTCACGATCGAGCTCGACCGCGCGCAGTTCGACGACGCCATCAGCCATCTGGTCGGCTCGGTCGAGAACACCGTGCTCAAGCTGCTGGCCGACGCCGGCGTGGCGCCGGCCGACGTCGACACGGTATTTTTCACCGGCGGCTCGAGCGGCGTGCGCATGCTGCGCGAGCGCATCGGCGCGCTGGTGCCGGCCGCGCGCAAGGTCGAAGGCGACCTGTTCGGCAGCATCGGCGCCGGCCTGGCGCTCGACGCGGTACGCAAATTCGGCTAAAAAAATCGGCTAACTTCACCAGGGACGCAAATGCTCGACAAATCCATCGTCATGCTCGACTTCGAGACCACCGGCCTGTCGCCCGCCATGGGCGACCGCATCACCGAGGTGGCGGCGTTGCGCATCGTCGGCGGGCGCGTGGTCGAGCGCTACGTCTCCCTGATCAACTGCAATGTGCGCATTCCATCCTTCATCACCGGCCTGACCGGCATCACCCAGGCCATGGTCGACAACGCGCCGCCGGTGTCGCGCGTGGTGCCCGATCTGCTCGATTTCATCGGCGGCGACGCGCTGTCGGCCCACAATGCCAGTTTCGATGAAAAATTCCTGCGCGCCGAGGCGGCCCGGCTCAACCTGACGCCCGGCCACCAGTCGCTGGTGTGTTCGCTCAAGCTGTCGCGCCGGGTGTTTCCGAACCTGCCCAGCTACAAGCTGGGCAACCTGTCCGGCCAGCTGGGCATCCGCTTCAACAGCGCGGCCCACCGGGCCGAGTCCGATGCCGAGGTGGCGGCCGAAGTGCTGATCCACATCGGCAAGCACATCGGTGCTACCTACGGCATCGCCGGCGTCGATCCTGCCCTGCTCGTTTCGGTAAACAAGCTGGCCGCTGCCAAAGTGCACCAATTCTTGCAAAAACAGTCCCCTCGGTAAGTTTGAGCTTTAGCGATAGCATTTCATCATCACTCGTTTGACCGCGCTCAAATCTGACGCCGCCGCCACGCTTACACTTTAGTCAACACAGTTGCAGTGTAGGCAAGGGGTGCGCCATGAAAAACCAGAGCTCCGCCAGAGATGGCTACGACAGTTATGTGTGGTACAAGGAGGCGGCCGAGCGTGGTAATCCCTACGCCCAATTCAACCTCGCGATGGTCTATAAAAAAGGCCAGGGCGTCGCACGCGACGACAAACTGGCCTTTCACTGGATGCAGTTGGCGGCGCAGCAGGGCCTCGTGTTCGCCCAGAACCATCTTGGCGTCATGTATTACAACGGACGCGGCGTCGCCAACAACGACAAGGAGGCGGTGCGCTGGTTTCGCGCCGCCGCCCAGCAAGGCGACGCGTCGGCCCAGCAAAATCTCGGGCAGATGTATAAACGGGGGCGCGGCGTCGCGCGCAGCGACGAGATAGCGCTGTCGTGGTTCTACAGGGCGTCGGAACAGGGCATCGCCAGCGCGCAGACCCTGCTTGGCGAAGCCTATGTCCATGGCATGGGCGTGCGCCGCAACTTCCCGCTCGCGCTGGCGTGGTTTCGCAAGGCGGCGCTGCAAAACGACGCCAACGCCCAGCTCAATCTCGGCCTGATGTACAAGCACGGCCACGGCGTCACGCGCAGCGACACGCAGGCGCTGGCGTGGTTCCGGCAGGCCGCCGCGCAGGGCGACGCGGTGGCCCAGCGCCTGGTCGGCGTCGCCTATTCCGAAGGCCTGGGCGTGCCGGCCGACCAACTGCGCGCCTACGCGTGGTTGTCGCGCGCGGCCGAGCAGGAGGACGCCGACGCCCAGTTCAACCTCGGCATCATGCTGGCCAACGGCAAGGGCGTCGACCGCGACGACGAGCTGGCGTTCTCATGGTACCGGCGCGCGGCCGAATCCGGCCATGTGCTGGCGCAGTACAACCTGGGCGGCATG
>DATMSN010001098.1:0-1509 GCA_035565375.1 Duganella sp.
GGCGCCGCCAACACCGCCGCGCGCCAGTGGCGCCGGGGCGTCGAGGGGCAGCGCCAGGCCGACCAGGGCGACGGCACCTACATCAACCCGATCATCCCGGGCGACCATCCCGACCCGACCATCCTCAAGGACGGCGGCGACTATTATCTGACCTACTCGTCGTTCTACTCCTACCCCGGGCTGGTCATCTGGCACTCGACCGACCTGGTGAACTGGCGGCCGATCGGCCCCGCGCTGTCGAAGCCGCTAGGCACGATCTGGGCCGTCGACCTGTGCAAGCACGACGGCAAATATTTCATCTACATCCCGGCGGCGCCCGACGGCAACAACTGGTCGATCTACGCCATCCGGGCCGACCGCATCGAGGGGCCGTGGAGCGAGCCGGTGGACCTGAAGATCAGCGGTTGCATCGACCCCGGCCACATCGTCGGCGAGGATGGCAAGCGCTACCTGTTCGTCAACGGCATCCGTAAAATCCGCCTGGCCGACGACGGTCTGGCCACCGACGGGCGGCTGGAGCAAGCCTATCAGCCATGGCGCTATCCCGACGACTGGGTGGTGGAAAATTTCGCGCCCGAAGGCCCCAAGCTGCTTCGGCGCGGCAAGTGGTTCTACCTGGTGACGGCGGTCGGCGGCACGGCCGGACCGGTGACCGGGCACATGGTCATCGCCGCGCGCTCGACGTCGATCCACGGGCCGTGGGAACATTGCCCGCACAACCCGCTGGTGCGCACGCTGGGCACGGCCGAGCCGTGGTGGTCGCGCGGCCACGCCACGCTGGTCGAAGGTCCGGCCGGCGACTGGTGGATGGTGTACCACGGCTACGAGAACGGTTACCGTACCCTGGGGCGCCAGACCCTGCTCGAACCGATGGAATGGACCGACGACGGCTGGTTCCGCGCGCTCGGCGGCGATCTGTCCAAGCCGCTGCCAAAACCGAAGGGCGGCAAGGCCGGGCCGTCCGGGCGGGCGCTGTCGGATGACTTCAAGCGCGACCGCTTCGGCGTGCAGTGGGCCTTCCACGATCCGGCGCCGGACGAGATGCGGCGGGCGCGCTACACCGCGCAGGGATTGCGGATCGCCGGCCGGGGCGCATCGCCGGCGGACAGCCGGCCGCTCACCTGCACCGTCGGCGACCGCAACTACGAAGTCGAGCTGACGTTGGAACTGGACGGCCAGGCCGAGGGCGGCCTGCTGCTGTTCTACAACCACAAGGCGTTCGTCGGGCTGGGCTTCACGCCGGAGCTGGTCAAAACGTTCGAGTACGCCGAGGAGCAACCGTGGATGCGCGCCAAGCGGGCGACGTCGTCGGTGCGGGTGCGCATGACCAATGACGAGCACATCGTCACGTTCCGCTATTCTCACGACAACGGCAAGACCTGGGTGCTGCACGGGTTGCGCATGGAGGTGTCCGGCATCCACCACAATGTGTTCGGTGGATTCCTGAGCTTGAAGGTGGGGATCTACAGCGCGGGCGACGGGAGTGTGGTGCTGCGCGATTTCAAGTAT
>DATMSN010001099.1:0-2389 GCA_035565375.1 Duganella sp.
GTTCGCCCAGGCCCTGCGCCAGCCCGAGGAAATCGGCGACCTGTCCTCGGTGGCGTTGCGCAAAATGCCGGCGCTGATGCGCGGCGCCGACGGCCGCGGCCTGGTGCTGACCCGGCGCCAGATCGATATCGTGGTCAAGGCCGCCCGCAACGCGATGTTCGCCAACCCGACCGCTCCAGGAGAACCATGATGGCCGCCAACCCGACCACGCTGAAGGCCAACAACCTGACCGCGCAACTCCATCACCGCGGCACCGGCAATCCGGCGTCGGTGCTGCCGCGCAGCGCCATCTCCAATTGCTATCCCGGGCTGGAGTTCGATTTCCGCAACCTCTGGCGGCGCGCCTTCGAGGGCATCGTACTGGTCGAAAACAACAACTATGTGATCGCCGCCGATCCGCCCTACGAGGACCTGCTGAACCGCCGCCTGCTGCGCTTCGACAATCTGGAATTCGGCACGATGGTCATCACCACCGGTCCGGTATTCCCCGACGACACCACCAATCCCCCGGCGACGCTGCCCACGCAGAATAACCCCAACGCGGTGTCGTTCATGGAATGGTCGAATTCGATCGCCCGCCTGCAGAAAAAGCAGGGCCAGTGGATCGAGTGCGAATTCACGGCCGATTGCGATTTCACGGAACATCACAAGGCCACACGGGAAGTGATCTGGAAGCCGGGCATGGAGACCAAGAAGGTGGCGCTGAAGCTGCGCCCCTTCTTTGAAGCCGGCAGCGCCGCGTTCAACCCGGAGCTGCTGCGCCCGGGGGAGCTGACGCAAGGCCTGTGCGCGCCCTGGCAGAACGATTACCGCGAATGCGCGTGCTACTACTGGGCCGCGTCGCGCCCCGACTACGTGAACGTTGAAGCCGGAGAGGATGGCCTGTCGCGCGGCGACATGTGGTTCGCCAAGAAGCGCACCGGCCAATACATCCCGGACAACCGCAGCGACAGCCGGCTGCTGTCCTACGACGACCTGTTCCGCGCGTGGCAGGAGGAGCTGAAGTTCATCATCCGCGGCAAGGATGCCGATGAATCCTGAGCCCGCGACCGCATCGGCGGACAACAGCGCCTGGGCCGGATCGCTGAGCGAGCGCATCGTGGCAGCGTCGCGCCCGCGCCATCGCGACGCCCACCTGGTCGAGGACGCCCAGGGCGCGCAACTGCTGATGGTCAACGGCAGCCGCCTGTATCACTTGCCGCCGGCGTTGACCTCGGCGTTCCGCCACGCCCTGGGCGGCGACGACGCCGGGGCGCTGCAACGGCTGGTCGACAGCTGCGGCCTGCAGGCCGAGCCCATGATCGACGACAGCCCGCTGGCCGCGCCGCCGTTGCACGCGTTGTCGCTGGCGATCGCGCAAAAATGTAATCTGGGCTGCACTTATTGTTACGCGCAGCAGGGCGAATTCGGCGGCAAGGCCAAGAACATGACGCGGGAGACGGCGCTCAAATCCGTCGATCTGCTGCTGGCGGGCGCGGCCACGGGCG
Organism: Duganella sp.; assembly: GCA_035565375.1. GTDB lineage: Bacteria > Pseudomonadota > Gammaproteobacteria > Burkholderiales > Burkholderiaceae_D > Rugamonas. The sequence continues at coordinate 1,488 of DATMSN010001099.1, forward strand.
CCAAGGTCAATCTGGCGTTCATGGGCGGCGAACCGCTGTCGAACCGCCCGCTGCTGCGCGAGGTCACCGCGTACGCCAGCGGCGAAGCGGCCCGACGCGGGATCGACTGCCGCTATTCGATCACCACCAACGGTACGCTGCTCAACGTCGACGACGCCGATTTTTTCGAGCAGCACGGCTTTGCCGTCACGGTCAGCCTGGACGGCGCGGCCGAACAGCATGACCGGCTGCGCCCGTTCAAAGGCGGCCAGGGGTCGTTCGAGCGGATCGTCGCGCGGATCGCGCCGCTGCTGTCGCGCCAACGCCGCATGCAGGTATCGGCGCGGGTCACCGTCACGCCATTCAATATGCACCTGCCGAAGACGCTGGACCTGTTCATCGGCATGGGCTTTCACAGCGTTGGTTTCTCGCCGCTGCTGCGCGCCGCCAACGGCCAGGCCGAAATGGGCCCCGACGACCTGGCCGAAATGCTGGAGGCGATGATCGCCTGCGGCCTGGCGTTCGAGCAGAACGTGCTGCAGGGGCGGCGCTACCCGTTCAGCAACATGCAGAACGCGCTGCGCGAACTGCAGCGCGGCACGCACCGGCCCTACCCCTGCGGCGCCGGCGCCGGTTATTTCGGCGTGTCGGCGGACGGCGACCTGTCGGCCTGCCACCGCTTCGTCGGCGACGAACAGGGCGCGATGGGCACGCTGGAACAGGGGGTGGACCCGCAACGCCAGGCCGTGTGGCTACGCCAGCGCCATGTGCACCAGCAGCAGCCGTGCGGCAGCTGTTGGGCACGATACCTGTGCGGCGGCGGTTGCCACCACGAGGTGCTGGCGCGCGGACGCGGCGCCTGCGACTACATCCGCGGCTGGCTGCACTACACGATAGGCGCGCACCAGCGCCTCGGCCATCTC
>DATMSN010001100.1:0-4014 GCA_035565375.1 Duganella sp.
TGCGCCAGGCCGGCCCAGGTGATGGCGTCGGCCTCGCCCGCGTTCACCAGCAGCACGCGCAGGGGCCGCTGCTGGGCGAGACGGGATAAATTAGCGAAGGACATCGGGCATCGTCATCGGGTTGGGGTGGCTACTCGGGCGCCAGCGCGGCGGCCGGACGCTCGGTGCTCCACTGGCTGACTATCATACCGGAGATCAACAGCATCGCGCCGAGCAGGCCGTTCCAGGCCAGGGTTTCGCCCAGCCAGAAATACGCGAAGATCGCCGCGCAGCCCGGCTCGAAGGCGTAGATCACGGCCGCCTCGTTGGCGCTGCTGTGGCGCTGGCCCCAGGTTTGCAGCGAGATGATGGCCGCCGTCGCCACCACGCCCAGGTAGACGATGTTGGGCGCGTACGTGCGCAGGCCGGCGCCGATATAGCCCAGGTAGTTGGGCAGGTCCTCGGCCCGCTCGGCCGCGCCCAGCGGCACCTCGCGCAGCAGCAGCCACAGCGCCGAGCACGCGGCCACCGTGGCGATCTGCGACGCCGTCAGCACCATCAGCTGGTCGACCTTGCGGGTGGTCGACGCCATCAGCACCACGTAGAGGCCGAAAAACAGCGCGCACAGCAGCGCCAGGGTGTCGCCGCGCCCCCAGACGAAGCCGCCCTCCCAGCACAGCGCGAACAGGCCGGCCAGCGCCAGCACCAGCGCGACGACGATGCGCCGCTCCAATATTTTTCCCATCAGCACGCCGACCAGCGGCGGCACCAGCACGTTCAGGCCGGTGACGAAGGCGTTGCGGTTGGAGGTGGTCAGCGCCAGCCCCTCGATCTGGCATACGTAGCAGAGAAACAACACCACGCCGGCCAGCACGCCCCAGCGCGCGTCGTTCCAGCGGGCGCGCCACAGGAAGGGCAGCAGCAACAGGCTGGCGATGGCGAAGCGGCTCAGCACGATCCAGCTGGCCGACAGCGTGCCGGTCATGTCCTTCATCGCCGGAAACGTCGTGCCCCAGACCAGGGTCACGACGAGCAAGGCGGCGACGCCGCGCAAGGGTTGAGGCATGGTTTTTTTGTTATCAATTAACGTGGCGCATAGTGTACCCGTCCGGGCCGCAAATTGCGAACCGGCTATAATCACATGCTATGGGTGAACGATATCTGAAAAGTATCCGGTTGCTGGCCGAGTGCATGCAGGGCTTTGAACGGCTCTCGAGCGAACAGGCGCGCCAGAGCGGCTTGACGCATCCCCAGTTCGACATCATCGCCACGCTGGGCAACACGCCCGGCATGTCGTACAAGGAACTGGGCGAAAAGACGCTCATCACCAAGGGCACGCTGACCGGCGTGATCGAACGGTTGGAACAGAAAGGGCTGGTCGAACGTCAGCGCAACGACTGCGACAAGCGTTCTTTCTTCGTCCGCCTGACGGCCGACGGCGAGGCGACCTTCCACGCCGCCTTCCCCAAGGTGATGGAGATGGGCAGGAAACTGTTTGCGGACTACCGCGAGGAAGATCTCGCGGCCCTTGAAAAACACCTGTCCAAGCTCAAAACTGTGATCATGGCCAGCGGCGCCGGATGCCCGTCCACCCCCGACCCAACCAAGGAAAACATTTGAAAACGACTCTGCTCGAAGGCAAAAAGCCAGCCAAATTCGACAAACACATCATCGGCAACCTGTTGCTCAACGTCGCCACGCCGGACGAGGTGCGCCAGGAAAAGCTGCTGATCGGCGTGCGCAACGAGGACGGCGAGATCTATCGCCTGATCGGCGCCACCAAGCACAACAGCTTCATGAACGCGATCGAGGAGCTGTTCGACCTCGGCCTGACCGACGAGCTGCAGGACAGCGACGAGATCCGCGAAGGCTGCGACGCCATCTTCAGCGAACAGTAATCCGGCGCCGGGTGTGGCTGCGCGGAAAAGTATTTTCCTGAAAAGTGCTCTACGGCAATATTCAGGGGTATAATTTTTGGGATGGACAGACTCGACGCCTTCAAAGCCGTTGCCGCTCAAGCGAGCCGGGGGGAGCTGACGTTCCCCGCCAACGTCAACGCCTCGCTGCGGCTGCAGCAGGCGCTGAGCGATCCGGACTGCCATGTCGAGGCGGCGGCCAAACTGATCCAGGCCGACCCGTTGCTGGCCGCGCGCAGCGTCGCCATCGCCAACTCGGTCGCCTACAACCGTTCCGGCACTGAAATCTCCAGCGTGCGCGCGGCCGTCCAGCGGCTCGGCGTGCGCACCTTGCAATCGCTGGTCGCGGCGCTGATCGTGCGCCAGATCGGCAACCAGATCACCGAGCCCGGCCTCAAGGACAAGGTCAACCAATTATGGGAACACACGGCGCACGTGGCCGCGCTGTCGCAGGTGATCGCGCGCCGCGTCACGCATGTCGATCCCGACACGGCGCTGTTCGCCGGCATCGTGCATGAGGTGGCCGGGTTCTACATGCTCTCGTGCGCGGCCGAGTATCCGGACGTGATGAGCGGCGAGCCCGAGGACTGGGTCGAGCATGGCGAGGTCGAGATCGGCCGCGGCGTGCTGACCAAGCTGGGCGTGCCGGAGGGTGTCTACAAGTCGATCGAGGCGATGTGGGTGGGGCTGCGCGCGCTGCCGCCGGAAACCCTGGGCGACACGCTGCTGCTGGCCAATGATTTGTCGCCGGTGCACTCGCCGCTGTACCAGCGGCCGGGCGCCACCACGCTGCAGGGGGCGCGGACGATCGATTTCGTCGTCGGCGAAGGCACCCTGCACGCCATCATGACCGAATCGGCGCACGAGGTGCAGTCCTTGTACGCGGTGTTGATGCTGTAGCCGTGGTTGGGCGGCGGAGCAAGATCCGCCATGGTTCCACGTAGGGCGGATTGGCGGGCGAGGCCCGCTAATCCGCCATCGATGAGCCGCCAACGCTCCAGCTCGTGTAGAAATGGTGGACCTGACCCCGGAGTTTGGGGCAAAAAAAAGCCCGCTTGGTAGCGGGCAAAGTCCAAAACTAGGGATCTCCTCCAGAGGAGACAGTTCAAGAATACCTGCCCACGTCCGCTTGCTCTGTGCGCCATTTCACATAGCAGGCACATTTCATGATCACCACACCGGTTCGGTCTTCTTCCAGACGTCGAGCTCACGCACCCGCTCGTACCACGCCATGATGTGCCGGTATTGCTTGACCGGCAGCTTGGCTTGCTCGGCGTGCATCAGCGACGGTGCGACCGTGAAATCAGCCAGACTGAGCTGATCGCCGACCAGCCACCGCCGCCGCGCCAGATGCCCGTCCAGCACCGTGGCGAACTGCACCAGCTGCAGCTCGGCCCGGGCGATCACGTCCGCGTCCGGCCCGCCCTTGCCGATCATGCCCTTCCAGATGTTTTCGAACGTGAAGGCGCCGATCGCCGGCGACCAGTGCTGGCACGCCCACATCATCCAGCGGTTGATGTCGGCCCGCGTCAGGATGTTGTCGGGATAGAGCGTCTGCCCGTGCGTGCGGTCGGCCAGGTACTGCATGATGGCGCACGATTCCCACAGCGTGAACTCGCCGTCCTGCAGCACCGGCAGCTTGCAGTTGGGATTGATCTCGGCCAGCCGGCGCCGGTCCTCCGGATTCATCAGGTTGACGTCCGTCAGGTCCAGCGGCGTGCCCATGTATTCGGCGGCCAGCATCACGCGGCGCGAATTGGACGAAATGGAGTGGTGGTAGAGGCGCATGTCGTGCTCCGATGTGTTGTGAGGACTCCATCGTACGACCACCCAGCGACAGTTTTTGTCAGGAGTCTTCGGGGATCGAGTTTTCCCGCCGCCACGTGCGCAGCAGGTCGTGGCGGCGCGCCGGGTAGCGCTGGCCCGTCGTCTCGGCCGCGGCGATGCGGTCGATGCGGAAGTGGCGGAACGCCATGCGCATCTCGCACCACGCGGCCAGCAAGCGGCTGCCCTCGAAGAACGCCAGCGCGATCGGCCACACCATGCGCTCCGACGCCGCGCCCTTCTGGTCGCGGTAGCCCAGCCGCAGCCGGTGCTGGTGGCGGATCGCCTAGATCGG
>DATMSN010001101.1:0-2902 GCA_035565375.1 Duganella sp.
GGTCGCCCCGGTCGCCGCGTTCGCCCCGGTCATGGCGTTCGAAGCCGACCTGGCGGCCCGGCCGCTCGTCCCAGGTGGCGGCGGCGGTCTGCTGTTTTTTATCGAGCAGCAACGGCACGTCGCCGCGCGCCATCTTGGCCAGCGCGGCGGCGATCTCGATCGCCGGGATGTTCTGTTCGCGCTCGAAGTCCTCGATCAGCGACTGGAACTGTTCCAGCTCGCCCTGGGCCAGCGTTTCGCTGATCTGCGACTTGAATTTGGCGATGCGCACGTCGTTGACGGCCTGGATGGTCGGCAGCTCGAGCATGCCGATCGGCTGGCGGGTGGCGCGCTCGATCGATTTGAGCAGGTTCTTCTCGCGCGGCGTGATGAACAGGATCGCCTCGCCGCTGCGGCCGGCGCGGCCGGTGCGGCCGATGCGGTGGGTATAGCTTTCCGGATCGTGCGGCACGTCGTAGTTGACCACGTGGCTGATGCGCTCGACGTCCAGGCCGCGGGCGGCGACGTCGGTGGCCACCAGGATGTCGATCTTGCCGTCCTTGAGCTGCTGGATGGTGCGCTCGCGCTGCGCCTGCTGGATGTCGCCGTTGATGGCGGCGGCCGAGAAGCCGCGCGCCTGCAGCTTGCTGGCCAGTTCCTCGGTCCCGAGCTTGGTGCGCGAGAAGATGATCATGCCGTCGAAGTTTTCCGCCTCGAGGATGCGGGTCAGCGCGTCGAGCTTGTGCATGCCCGACACCAGCCAGTAGCGCTGGCGGATGTTCTCGGCGGTGCCGGTCTTGGCGGCGACGGTGATTTCCTTCGGGCTGCGCAGGTAGGTGTTGGCGATGCGGCGGATCGCCGACGGCATCGTCGCCGAGAACAGCGCGGTCTGGCGGCTGTCGGGCGTCTCCTGCAGGATGCGCTCGACGTCGTCGATAAAGCCCATGCGCAGCATCTCGTCGGCCTCGTCGAGCACCAGCGTTTTCAGTTTGGACAGGTCGAGCGACCCCTTGTCCAGGTGGTCGATGACGCGGCCCGGCGTGCCGACGACGACGTGCACGCCACGGCGCAGCGCCGACAGTTGCGGGCCGTAGCTTTGGCCGCCGTAGATCGGCAGCACGTGGAAGCCGGGGATGTGCGCGGCGTAGGTCTGGAAGGCCTCGGCCACCTGGATCGCCAGCTCGCGGGTCGGGGCCAGCACCAGCGCCTGCGGCGTGGTCTGCTTGATGTCGATGCGCGACAGGATCGGCAGCGCGAAGGCGGCGGTTTTGCCGGTGCCGGTCTGCGCCTGGCCCAGCACGTCGAGGTTATCGAGCAGCAGCGGGATGGTGGCCGCCTGGATCGGCGACGGCGACTCGTAACCGACGTCCTTGAGGGCCTTGATCAGCGGCTCGCTCAGATTCAGATCGGAGAAAAGGGAAATGGGGGAAGTTGGGGTTGCAGACATGGCGTCACTCACAAGTATGTTCGAATCGCCTAATTGCGAAAGAAATTTGTGCGTAGTTTACTCTGTCTCGCCGGTTTCGGCCTTTTTTTGCGTGAAATCAGGGGTTTAAGGCCAAATTAAGGGCAATCGCGGGGTTGGCGGTTGCCGTGCTATCGTGCCCGCCCTATATTGGCCGCTCCCCCGTTCCTGGAGTATCCCATGCCGTCCACCCGCTCCGCCACCCTGGCCGCCTTGGCCGCCAGCGCCGCCATCGGCGCGCCCGCCCTCGCCGCCACCTACGGTCCGCAACTCGAAGGCTTCGCCTACCCGCACGAGCTGCGCTACTACGCTTTCACCTCGCAAGGCCAGAACCTGCGAATGGCGTACATGGACGTCGCGCCCACGGCCAAGGCCAACGGCAAGACGGCGGTCCTCCTGCATGGCAAGAACTTCTGCGGCGCGACCTGGGAGCAGAGCATCGCCGCCCTGGGCGCGGCCGGCTATCGCGTGGTGGCGCCCGACCAGATCGGGTTTTGCGCCTCGACCAAGCCGGTTCATTACCAGTACACCTTCCAGCAGCTGGCGGCCAACACCGACGCGCTGTTAAAGAGCATCGGCGTCAAGCAGGCCGTCGTCATCGGCCACTCGACCGGCGGCATGCTGGCCACGCGCTATGCGCTGATGTATCCGGAGGCGGTGTCGCGGCTGGTGATGGTCAATCCGATCGGGCTGGAAGACTGGAAGGCGCTGGGCGTGCCGGCGCGCAGCGTCGACCAGTGGTACGAGCGCGAATTGAAGATGACCGCCGACAGCGTGCGCGCGTACGAGAAATCGACCTACTACGTCGGCCGCTGGAAGCCGGAGTACGAGCGCTGGGTCGACATGCTGGCCGGGATGAACGCGGGGCCGGGCAAGAAGGCCGTGGCGTGGAACTCGGCGCTGATCTACGACATGATCTATACGCAGCCGGTGGTCTACGAGTTCCCGCTGCTGAAGGTGCCGACCTCGCTGATCATCGGCGACGCCGACACCACCGCCATCGGCAGCGACATCGCGCCACCGGCCGTCAAGGCCAAAATCGGCAAGTACGGGGTCCTGGGCAAGCAGGTGGTCAAGCAGATCCCGGACGGCCACCTGGTGGAATTCAAGGGCATGGGCCACGCGCCGCAGATGGAAGATCCGGCCGCGTTCCACCGCGCGTTGCTGGAAGAGCTGGACCGCTAAACGAAAAAAGAGAGACGGGGCGTATCCCGTCTCTCTTTTTTCCTGCGCCGCCCAGGCCCGGAGGTCCGGGGCGGCACGTCATGCGCTAGCTGGCGATGCGTGTTACTTGATTACTTGGCTGGCGTTGCCGGGGTCGCTGGCGTCGCTGGCGTCGCCGGGGTGGCTGGCTCCGCAGCTGCCGGCTTGGCGGCTTTTTCCGCCTTGGCCTTCTTGTGATGCGTTTTCTTCGCCGCGGTGTGCTCGTGCGGTGCGGCCGGTGCCGCAGGCGCGGCG
>DATMSN010001102.1:0-9602 GCA_035565375.1 Duganella sp.
GCCGCGTACGCCGCCGCCACGGCGTCGAGCGCGTCGTCGACCGAGGCGCTGGCCACTTCGGCCAACACCTCCCCGGTGGCCGGGTCGAAGACCTCGAAGGTGGCGCCGTCCGACGCGTCGCGCCACCGGCCGTCGATGTACAGGCCTTTTTGCACCTTGCTCACTTCAGGATGTCGCATGGTTCTTCCTTTCTCAGGCCGGATGGCGGCCGATCATGAACTCGCTGTCGGGATCGGTCGTCGGCGTGACGCCGGAGGCGCGCAAGCCTTCGCGCAACTGCCGCATGATGCGGTCCGGGCAGCGCATCGCCGGCGCGCGCAAGGGGCCGCCGTTGAAGCCGGCCAGCCAGTCCTGGTATTTCCATTGGGTTCGGTTGAGCACGCCGGTGCCGCCGGCGTAGCTGGCCGACGCCGCGCCGTTGGCCAGGCGCGCCGGATGCACCTTCCAGTACAGTTCCATGGCCGCCTCCCACCGGCCCTCGCGCGCCAGCCTGAACGCCTTCGGGTAATAGTCCTGCATCCACTGGGTGTTGCTGGTGCCGGAGAATTGCAGGTTCATCAGGCTCATCATCGGTATCGCGTCGCCCTCGATCGGGCAGCTGATGACGACCTCGTCGCGGAAGTGGTGCCACATCTCGCACAGGCCCGACACCAGCGGGAAACCCTGCTCGGACTTGATCGCCACGATGTTGGGGATGTCGGCCAGCAGCCTGCGCACGAATTCGACCGACATGCCGGCCGGATGCACGCGCTCGAAGCCCCACAACGGAATCGGGAACAGCATCACGGCCAGCTCGGTGGCGTCGCAGAAGGCCTTGGTGTAGTCGTAGATCTGCTGTTCGTTCGCGGGCCAGAACTGGGGCGGATACGACAGCAGCACGATGTCGGCGCCGGCCTTCTCGGCCAGCTTGACCGCTTCGATGTTCTCCTGCAAGGTGCCGAAGGCGGCGTGGAAGAACAGCCCCATGCCCTGCCCTGCCGTGTCGCGCGCCCAGGCGGTGAACCGCGCGTTCTCCTCCGGCGTGATCGCCACTTCCGCGCACAGCAGCGTGTAGCTGTAGCCGAACTTGGCGGCCAGCTCGATGTCGTGGCGGATGCCGCGCTCGTTGAGCCGCTTGAGGTCGGCCGAGTAGCTGGGGATGGTGACCGCGCTGCAGCCGGTCAAATGTTCCCGCGCCCAGGCGCGCGCGTCCTGCTTCTTGTAATTCGCCATGTCTGATTCCGATCAAAAGGTTGGTGTACCAACGAAGAGATCGATGCTAATGGCGGCGCGCGAAAGAAGAAACGCCTGGGACGGGAAAGCAGCTATCGCATTTTTGTTATATCGGTCAGCTGGCAGGGCGCGCCCCAGCCAAGGCGTGGACCTCATGTTTTACCCGCCCATGTTATTTCCGCGGCGGGCGGCGACCTATCGCCGCGCCTTTTTCAACACGCCGTTGACCCGCATGTCAATGAAATCCTGGATCTCGCCGAGCGGGACCCGCGAGACCAGCAGATTGCCCACGCCCGCGCCGATCTCGAACTCGACCGAGCGCTGCGTCGGCACATTGCCCGGCATGGCGGTGCCCGTGCGGGTAATCTCGGCCAGCGCGTCGCGAAACGGCAGGCCGCGGAACTGGGCGCTCGCCGCCACCGATTGGCGCGCCGGCAAATTGCCCGAGCGGGCCCACTGGCCGCTATGCTCCCAGATGAACTTGAGCAGCTTGACGCCGGCCTGACGGGTTTTTTCATCCACGGCACCGCCTTTGAACATCGCCCAGGCGTGGCCGTCGGCGAACACGGCCTGGCGCTCATACAGCTGGGGAAAGGGCATGGCCGCGTAGCTGTCGTGCAGCGGCGAGCCGGCCACCTTCGATTCGCGCAGGAACTGGTCGATGGCCCAGGTGCCGACCACGATCACCCCTGCGTCGCCATGCAGAAACGCCTGGAGGGCGCCGCCGTAATCGAGATTGGGTTTGACATGCCCCTCGGCGTACAACTGCTCCATCAGCCGCAACGCCTTGGCCGCCGCCGGCTGGTGCATATCGATCTTCTTGCCGTTCTCGCTAAACAGGCGGGCGTTTTGCTGGGCAACCAGCGTGAGGAAGGTGCGGGTGTTGGCGGCGGGCTCGTTAGCCACCGCCCAGGCGAAATAGGGCTTGCCGGTCGCCCGCCGGAATTGGCGCGCATGCGACAGCAACTCCTCCGGTGAATGGGGCACCAATGGACGACCATCGCCGTCGAGCAGCCCGGCCCGCTTCATCAGCGAGGTATTGACATGCCACAGCCACGACCAGGTATCGAACGGCAACGCGTACGCCTGGCCGGCGAACGTGACCCCGCGCCGGGCGTGCGCGGTGAAGTCGCCGGTGTCGATCCCGGCGGCGGCGAAGTCCTTGTCCAACGGTAGCACCAGCCCCCGGCGCACATAATCGCCCAGCGCCGACTCGTGCATGACCGCCACCGTGGGCACATCCTTGGCCACCAGCCGCGCCGTCAACTGATCGTAATACCCGCCCCACTCGACCACCTCGGTGTGCACGACAATGCCGTCGGTGTTGGTCGCGTTGAACTGGTTGACCAAGGTGGTGATGATGCCGCACTCGCCCTCCCCCCGGGCGACGTCGTTCACGTCGGCGTATTGGGCGTCACAGCTGCCGAAAAACCGCATCAGCGTGATCTCCGTTTTTCCCGCGTCCACGGCGCTCTTGGCCCCGCAGCCGACCAGCGCCGCCAAGGCGGCGCCGGCCAGCAAGCGGGCCGCCTTCGCGCCCCATCCGCCAGCCGGCGGACCTATCCACAATGGCCTCATCGGCGCCCCGTTCCGGCCGCCGCGGCGACCAAGTATCGCTGGAAGAAAAAATAGATGATGAGCACCGGCAAGCCGGCGAACACCGCCTGCGCCATCAGAAAACCGAGGCCTTCGGACTGGGCGAAATTGGTCTGGGTCGAGGCCAGGCCGCGGGTGAGCGTGTACATGTCCGGCCGGGTCGCGATCACCAGCGGCCACAGGTATTCGTTCCAGGACCCGAGGAAGGTCATGATCCCCAGCGTGGCCTGCGCCGGCAGGGTCAGCGGCAAGACGACCATCAAGAACGTCTTGAGCCGCGACGCGTTGTCCAGCATCGCCGCCTCCTCCAACTCGATCGGGATGGCTTTGAAGTACTGGGTCATCAAGTACACGCCGAACGGCGCGGCCAGGCCCGGCAGCACCAGGCCGGCGTAGGTATTCTGCAAGTTCCACTCGGTGAACAAGCGGTGCAGCGGAATGAAGGTGGACTGGCCGGGCACGGCGAGGCCGAACATCACGATCACGAACAGCACTTTGCGCCCGGGGAACCTGGTGCGCGCGAAGCCGTAACCGGCCAGCGACGACAACGCCAGCACCCCGATCGTTTGGCACAGCGCGACGATCGCGCTGTTGGCCAGCCAGCGAAACACCCGCGAGGTGCGGAAGATGTCCACATAGTTCCCCAGGGTGTGGGGGCCGGAAAAAATGATGTCGGTATGGCTCTGCAGGAAGGCGTTGGGTTTGAACGACAAGCCCAATACCCACAGCAGGGGCAGCATCCAGAGGACGGCCAGCAGCGCCAGGGCCAGCAACAGCAAGCGGTCGAGCCAGCCGCGCCGCGACGGCGCGCTCATCGCGGCTCCCTTCGCTCGCGCTCCAGCCACAGTTGCAGCGACACCCCCACCATCATCACCGCGAACAGCACCTGTGAGGCGGCCGACGCATAGCCCAGCGACAGGTCCATGAAGGCCTGCTCATAAATGAATTGGACGATGGAGCGGGTGGAATTATTCGGCCCGCCGCCGGTCAGCAGCCAGACCTGCGGGAACACCTGGAATTGCCGGATGATCTCGATCACCGCCACCAGCACGACCGTACGGCGCATCAAGGGCAGCGTGATCCGGGTCAACGTGCGCCAACGGCTGGAATTGTCGAGCGCCGCCGCCTCGTAGATCTCCGGCGGGATCTGCTGCAGCGCCGCCAGGAACACCATCATCGGCAGCCCGATGATCCACCACACCGTCACCAGCGCGATCGTCGGCAGCGCCAGCGCCTCGCTGGTCAGGGGCGAGAGCGCCGGCAGGCCCAGATGGCCCAGCAATTGGGCGACCAGGCCGCGTTCGGGCATCAGGGCCAGGCGCCACACCAGCGTCACCATCGTCACCGAAAACACGGAGGCGCAAAAAAAAGTGCCGCGCAACACCGCCCCGAGCCGGCCGCTGCGATTGAGCGCCAACGCCAGCGCCAGCGCCAGCACCACGAAGATCGGCGTACTGATCGCCACGAACCGCACCGTGTTCCACAAGGCCTTGTGGAACATCTCATCGGTGGACAGTTGCGTGAAATTCTGCAGGCCGACATAGAAGCTGTCGTCCGACAGCAGGTCGTGGTCATGCAGACTGATCAGCATTCCCTTGAACAGCGGCCACAGCACCAACAGCGCGTAGAGCGTCACGAACGGCAGGACGAACAAGCCGTTCGTCAGCTGCGAGCGGCGCCATGCGACGCCGCTCACGGCGCCTCGGCCAGCGCGTGGTGCGCGTGGCCGCCGGTGTCGAACAAATGCGCTTCGCGCAAGTCCAGCGCGACCTGGATCGTCTCGTCCGGCGCCGGCGCCGGGCCGTTGACAGTGATGGTCAGCGCGCTGCCGTCGGCCAGCCTCACCTGGGCCAACGAACGCTCGCCCATGAACTCCACCACTTCGACCTGGCCGCTCAAGGGACCGGCCGCCGCCGGACACAGGTTTTCAGGGCGCACCCCCAGCCATAGTTCCGTGCCCGCCTGCGCGGGCAGGCCATCGTCGCTCACGCGCGTGGTCAGGCGAACGCCGCCCGGCAGGCGGACCACGACAAAGCCGCCCTCGACGCCGCACCGTTGCGCGGGGATGAAGTTCATCCCTGGCGTGCCGATAAAACTGGCGACAAAGCGCGTCGCGGGCCGGCGGTAGACCTCGGACGGGGTCCCCACCTGCTCGATCAAGCCATTGTTGATGACGACGATGCGCGTCGCCAGCGTCATCGCCTCCAGCTGGTCGTGGGTGACAAACAACATGGTCGCGCCGAGGCGGCGGTGCAGTTGCGCCAGCTCGGCCCTGGTCCGGCCGCGCAGGGCCGCGTCGAGATTGGACAACGGTTCGTCGAAAAGAAAGATGGCCGGCGCCTTGATCACGGCCCGTCCGATCGCCACGCGCTGGCGCTGGCCGCCGGACAGTTGCCCGGGCTTGCGGTCCAACAGCGGCGTCAGTTCCAGCATGCGGGCGCACTCCGCGATACGGCGCTCGATGTCGTCCCGTTTGACATCGGCATTACGCAAGCCAAAGGCGAGATTGGCGCGCACAGTCATATGGGGATACAGCGCGTAATGCTGGAAAACCATGGCCAAATTGCGTTTCCCCGGGGACGTCGAGGTGGCATCCACGCCATCGATCAGTATCCTGCCCCCGCTGACATCCTCCAGCCCGGCCACCATGCGCAGCAAACTGCTCTTGCCACATCCCGACGGCCCCAGGATGACGATAAATTCCCCTCGTTCAACCTCCAGCGAGAGCTTGTCGATGACACGCACCGCGCCGTAGCGCTTGCTCACTTGCTCCAATTTCAAGGCGGACAAAAATTGTTCTCCAGTCGGGTCGTGATCAGGCATCCGCGGCCTGGTGTGTAATAGTCGTTCCCGCCACCGCCTTCCATCGTGGCGCGCCGCCCCCGGCCGGTGCGGCCGGGCTGCAAACGAATGGCGTGATGGCGCGCGGCAGGCGCGCTTGAATCGAGGCCGTCGACACGCTGCCGCTTCAAGGAAGTTGAGCTGATCTGCCGCAAGGAGCCAACGCGGCGCGGGGGGCATCTATCCCGCGCCACCCACGCTCGCGCTGTTGGCAACGGTTATTTTTATCGTAACACAATAGTGTGTATTGTGCATCATTTGCGTGTCGACAATCATGGCCGGGGCCGACGCCCCGCCCCGGCGGCAAGCGTGCCGCGCGACCTGCGGGATTTCGCTATATTGAACCATGGGGAACATCTACATCGGCATTTCCGGCTGGCGCTACCGTGGCTGGCGCGGCGTGTTTTATCCGGACGGGCTGGCGCAGGCGCGCGAGCTCGAATTCGCCGCGCGCGCGCTGCCGACGATCGAGTTGAACGGTTCCTTTTACTCGCTGCAGCGCCCGTCGAGCTACGCCGCCTGGTACCAGGCCACGCCGGCCGGCTTCGTGTTCAGCCACAAGGGCAACCGCTACCTGACCCACATCCTGCGCCTGGGCGACGGCGTCGACAAGGCGCTGGCCAACGTCATGGCCTCCGGCGTGTTGGCGCTGCGGGAGAAACTCGGGCCGTTCCTGTGGCAGCTGCCGCCCAACTTCCGCTTCGACGCCGAGCGGCTCGAGCATTTTTTCAGCCTGCTGCCGCGCGACCTGGAACAGGCGCGGCGCCTGGCGCTGGGGCACGAGCCGCGCATGAACGGCAAGGTGATGCTCGACGTCGACGCCAACCACAAGCTGCGCCACGCGCTGGAGATCCGCCACGACAGCTTCATCGATCCGGCGTTCGTGGCGCTGCTGCGCAAGTACAAGGTGGCGCTGGTGGTGGCCGACACCGCCGGCAAGTTTCCGTACTACGAGGATGTGACGTCCGACTTCATGTATCTGCGCCTGCACGGCGCCGAGGAACTCTACGCCAGCGGCTACGACGACGAGGCGCTGGAGCGCTGGGCCGCGCGCATCCGCGCCTGGAGCACGGGCGGGCAACCGGATGACGCCAGGCTAATCTCGGACAAGCCGCCGCCGGCGCGCGCCAAGCGCGATGTCTACTGCTACTTCGACAATGACATCAAGGTGCGGGCGCCGTTCGACGCGCGCAGCCTGATCGACAAGTTGGGACTGGGCGACGGCCTGGCGTCATTTGGCTGAAGGCGGCGGCAGGCGGTCGCGCGGCACCGGCGGCACGCGGTACTTGGCCATGCCCGATTTTTGCGAGCGGTAGATGCCGGCGCGGCCGGAGAACAGATACGCGACCACGCACGCCATCGCCGCGAAGGGACCGATCTGCGGCCCAAAGAGTTCGATCGCCATGATGGTCGACGCCAGCGGCGTGTTGGCCGCTCCCGCGAACACCGCGACAAAGCCCAGCGCCGCCAGCAGCGGGAAAGGCAGGTGCAGCAACGGCGCGAGCGCGTTGCCCAGCGTGGCGCCGATGAAGAACAGCGGCGTCACCTCCCCGCCTTTGAAGCCGCTGCCCAGCGAAGCGACGGTGAAGGCGAACTTGCCGAAGAAATCCCAGGGCGCCAGCGGCTGCTGGAACGCCTCGACGATGACCGGGATACCAAGGCCGATGTAGCGGGTGCCGAGCAGCCAGACCGCGAGCGCGACGACCACGCCGCCGATCATCGGCCGCAGCGGCGCGTACGCGATATGGCGCTTCATGAAGGACGACGCGACGTGCGTGGATTTGGCGAAGGCCATGCCGGCCAGGCCGAACACGATGCCCGCCACCAGCACGGCGGCGACGCTGGCGAAGCCGATCGCCACCGCCGCGTTCATCGGGTAATGCGTATGATGCACGCCCCAGGCCATGCCCACCTGGTCGGCGGCGATGGCGGCGACGACGCAGGGGAAGATGGCGTCGTAGCGCAGGCGTCCGACGGCCAGCACCTCCATGCCGAAGATGGCGCCGGCCAGCGGCGTGCCGAAGACGGAGGCAAAACCGGCGCTGATGCCGGCCATGAGCACGATGCGGCGGTCGGCGTGACGCAGCCGCAGGGCATGGGTCAGTTGGTCGGCCAGGGCGCCGCCCATCTGCACGGCGGTGCCCTCGCGGCCCACCGAGGCGCCGAACAGGTGCGAGACGACGGTGCCGACCAGCACCAGCGGCGCCATGCGCAGCGGGACGACTTTTTGGGGATCGTGGATTTCGTCGATCAGCAGGTTGTTGCCCGCTTCAACGCTGGCGCCGGTTTTCAGATACAGCCAGCCGACGGCGAAGCCGGCCAGCGGCAGCAGCCAGATGATCCACGCGTGCGCCTCGCGCCAGCGGGTGGCGGCATCGAGCGCGAAGAGGAAGAAGGCGGAGGCCGAGCCGCTCAGCGCGGCGATGGCGGCGGCGATGCAGGTCCATTTGCCGACGTACGACAGCAAGGCTGTTTGTTCAGGGTAAAGGGATACTTTCATGCGCCAGCGGCAACTCCGGGGTCAGGTCCACCAATTCTACACGAGCACAGCGCTGGCGCCGAGGCGGCGCGCGTCGAGACCACGGGGAGACACGTAGGGCGGTTAGCGGGCAAGGCCCGCTAATCCGCCCTACGTGGAACAGTGGAACGCCGGCGCCGTTAGTGGTGGTGCTTGGCGTCGCGCTTGACGTTCATCGCCTCCGCCGGCTTGGACGGCGGCGCGCCCGGCGCGCGCGGCGCCGGCGGCACCTCGCCGGTCCACTCGTAGGCCACCGTCCCCTTCGGATGCTGATACCAGCCCGGGTCCTTGTAGTCGTTGCGCGCCAGCCCCTCACGCACTTTGACCGTGGTGAACATGCCGCCCATCTCGACGCCGCCGAACGGACCATCCCCGCTCATCATCGGCAGCGTGTTCTCCGGCAGCGGCATCTGCATGCCGTCCATCGAGCCGCCCTTGTCGCCCATGGTCATATAACCCGGCACCAGCTTGTTGATCTTCTCTGCCACGCCGGCGTGGTCGACCCCGATCATCGTCGGCACACTGTGGCCCATCGCGTTCATCGTGTGGTGCGATTTGTGGCAATGGAAGGCCCAGTCGCCGGGCGCGTCGGCGATGAACTCGATGGCCCGCATCTGGCCTACGGCGACGTCGGTGGTCACCTCCGGCCAGCGCGCCGACGGCCGCACCCAGCCGCCGTCCGTGCCCGTCACCTCGAAAGTGTGACCGTGCAGGTGGATCGGGTGGTTGGTCATCGTCAGGTTGCCGGCGCGGATGCGCACCCGGTCGTTCTTGCGCACCACCATCGGATCGATGCCGGGGAAGGCGCGGCTGTTGAAGGTCCACAGATTAAAGTCGAGCATCGTGTTGATCTTCGGCGTGTAGCTACCCGGCTCGATGTCGTAGGCACTGAGCAGGAAGACGAAGTCGCGGTCCACCGCGTGCTGCCTGGGGTCCTTCGGATGCGTGATCCAGAAGCCCATCATCCCCATCGCCATCTGCGCCATCTCGTCGGCGTGCGGGTGGTACATGAAGGTGCCGGCGTGCCGCGCGACGAATTCGTAGACGAAGGTTTTACCCGGCTGGATGCCCGGCTGCGTCAATCCGGTGACGCCGTCCATGCCGTTCGGCAGAAGCTGGCCGTGCCAGTGCACACTGGTGTGCTCGGGCAGTTTGTTGGTGACGAAGATGCGCACGCGGTCGCCCTCCACCACCTCGATGGTCGGCCCCGGACTCTGGCCGTTGTAGCCCCACAGGTTGGCCGTCATGCCGGGCGCCAGTTCGCGCACCACCGGTTCGGCCACCAGGTGGAACTCCTTGACGCCGTCCTTCATCCGCCACGGCAAGGTCCAACCATTCAGGGTGACGACGGGATTGTACGGGCGGCCGTTGGGCGGCACCAGCGGCGGCGCGGTGGCGGCCGACGATTGCACCGGCGCCTCCGGCAGCGAGGCCG
>DATMSN010001103.1:0-7221 GCA_035565375.1 Duganella sp.
GTCACGGCGCCCGAGCGTGCCACGCAGCGGCCCAGCTCCGCCACGCGCATGCCGGTCAGCGCGGCCAGCGAGCGGTAGAGCAGGGCAGAACTCAATATCGTCGTCGCGGCGATGCTCCAGGCCACCGGCTCCAGTCCGAACGGCGCCGCCACGACGACGCCGACGATGCGCACCGGCACGCCGATGGCCTCCAGTTGGGCGCGCAGCCGCACGTGGCCCATCGCCACGAACAGGTCGCGCGCCATGCCGAACAGGCAGAACACGGCGGTCGACACGCACATGATGCGCACCAGCGGCGCGCTGGCATCCCACTGGTGGCCGTACAGCAGCCGTGTCAGCGGCGTGGCCAGCATGGCCAGCACGGCAAAGAACGGCCACGACAGCCCCGCCATACAGGAGACGGTGCGCAGGTACAGCCGTTTCATGTCGTGGCCGTCGCGGGCGGTGGCGGCGAACAGCGGCAGGATCACGGGCGTGACCGCCCTGGTGATCAGCATGTTGAAGATGTTCAGCGTGGCCTGCGCCTTGCCGAACAGGCCGACCGCCTCGACGTCGATGAGTTTGCCGATGACCATGTCCGGCGCGGCCACGCCGCATTCGTCGAGCACGTTCGAGCCGGTCGCGTAGGCGCCGAAGCGCAGCAGCTTGCGCATGCCCCGGAAGCCGGGCAGCCAGGGCATGCCGGCGGGGCGGAACAGCTGGCTCACCAGCACGGTCGCCGCGCTACCGGCCACGGCGGCCCAAGCCAGGCTCAGGTAGCCGAAGCCCAGTTTGACCAGCGTCAGGGTGGCGGCCAGGTTGGTCAGCGCGTTGGCCACGTTGATGCAGTAGAGCGCGCGGAAGCGCAGCTGCCGGCGCAGCACGGGCAGGGTGATGGAACCGAACGGGATCAGCAGGATGTTGAGCGCGAGGATGCGCAGGACCTTGCCGACGCCGGGTTCGCCGTAGAAATCGGCGACCGGGGCGCTGGCCAGCATCAGTAGCGTGGCCATGCCCCAGGAGATCAGCATGGTCAGCGTGTAGGCGGCGCGCAGGCGCTCGGTGCTCAGGTCCGGCTCCTGGATCAGGTATTGGCCGATGCCGAAATCGCGCACCAGCTGGGTGACGCCGACGACGACGGCGCCGATCGAAAAGATGCCGATCTGGGCCGGGGTCAGCAGCCGTGCGACGACCATGCTGCAGGCCATGCCGATCACCAGCACGGTGTACTTCTCGGCGAACGACATCAGCAGGGAACTTTTAATCGCGTTCATTTCAGGTTTGTCCGCATTGAACGGCGGCAATATGCGCAGGGGGCCTTGGCATCTTATTTGGGTTCGGCCCCCCGGCCTTTGACCTGGAACGAATCATGGAGCTTTACAGCTTGTTTTTGTTACTACAAATAATGCTGGCACGGCAGATTATTTGTTACTACAATAAACCATGAGGCTAACTTTCGATTCCGTCAAACGTGAGAGGACGCTTGCTGAACGGGGCTTGGATTTCGCGCGCGCGGGCGAGGTTTTTGCTGGAGTTACCGTAACCAAGGACGACAACCGCCGGGACTACGGGGAACGCCGTTATGTAACCGCTGGCTATCTGGATGACAGGGTTGTCGTGATCGTTTGGACTCAACGGGGCCGGACACGAAGAATCATCAGCATGAGGAAAGCAAATGAACGTGAAATCGCGAAATTCTCCCAAGACTTGGACTGATCCCGACGATGCCGAGGAGCTGACTGATGAATTTTTTAAGACGGGCACATGGCGTATCGGTGACAGAATTGTTTCACCAGAGGAGGCGCGAGCGGAAGCGGGGAAGCGACGCGGCAGGCCACCAGGGAGTGGAACCAAAGTCAGCACGACTATTCGGTTTGACGCGGAGGTATTGGCGGCCTTCAAGGCGACCGGCAATGGCTGGCAGACACGGATGAACGAGGTTTTGAAAGAGTGGCTCAAATCCCGTTGAAGTACCGCTCCAGAACCGCAAGCATTTCGTCAGACGCTTGTCGCGTTACTCTGTTTTTTTACCGTATTCATTTAGCGGCCGGCACGGCAATGAAAAGTCCACGTGATAATGTTCGTCGTGCTTGATCCATGGTGTGGCTTTCATAAACGGTACGGTGTTGCGCAGATAGCTGCCGCGTTTTGTCCGGAGTAGTGGGGTCACGAGCTCCTTTTGGAAGATCACTGTCTTGATATCCACGCCGCGTCTTTTCGCCGCTTCGGCAAGCTGATACAAATGCTCCGCCATAGCTTCGAAGTCGATACGTAGATCGCCCAGCGACCCGCTCGCGTCAAATTCCAGTCCGTAGCCAAACTTGTTCAAAGAATTCGTCGGGAGCGGCACCGACTTGTTCTGGCGATCGAGTACCGGGACCATGAAGTCGACCGATGCACCGGATTGATGAGTGCGGTGCGGGCTGAACCGCCCGCCGCCGGCGAGTCCCGTTTCGCCGTACATGAAAAGTTTGCCGGGTGCGGCGAGGTGCAGCGCGTCGTAGGCATCCACGACAATGTCTCGGACGCTTTGGTGCACATAGGTCCGCCCCAGCGAAACCCCTAAGCTGCTGTAGGGAACGTAATTTGTGCCCTGAGCGGGAAGTTGCACGCCCCCCTCGAGGCGTCCATTGGCTACCGTGCCGTAGCAAACACTCGCGCAGGCTGTTGCCAGCGGCAGTGCGAACAGAAGCGCGGCCCGCAAGATTGGGTTCTTCAGACCGTGTGAATTCAGAATCGGCCGGTATGGCTTGTTACCCATGATTTTGTTTCCTCGTCGGCGGCCTGACCGGGCGCGGGATCGTTGACACTACGGCGGAGTATGTTCCCGTCCGTCCAAGTCGAGCACGTACGACCACTCGGCGCCGCTGGCAGGCGCCAGTCGTTCGCCGCGCCGCCAGCCGAAGGCAGTGTAGAGCCGCACCGCCGCGGCCATCTTCTCCCACGTTTCAAGATAGATGCGGCGATAGCCGCGCGCGGCGCTGGTGGCCACGGCTTCCCGCAGCAAACGGCGGCCCACGCCTTGTCCCCTGCATGCCGCATCGACATAAAAGGCCGACAGCTTCAACGTTTGCTCATCCATACGCGACAGTATCAAGGAGCCGACCACCTCCGCCCCCCATTGCGCGACCAGGTAGACGGTGGTGCCGGGTTCGGTGTCGACGTCGCCGAATCGGCCAAGGTCGCGGTCCAGATCCGCGAAGTCCGGCTCGATGCCGAAGCTGCGCATGGCGCCGGAGGCGATCTCCTGCACGCGGCCACGGTCCGCCAGTACGGCCTCGCGCACGATCAACCGTGGCGTCTGTGACGGCTTGGCGTCGATTTCAGGGTTCACCGGGGGAGTGTGCATAGGCTAATGATCCAGGATCAGGTCCTAATGCCGCTAACTTAAGCGTTCATCTAAACCACGTAGGGCGGATTAGCGCAGCGTAATCGGCCATGCATGCTCCGTCGGCGGCTCATAAATGGCCGATTACGGCGTTCCGCCTAATCCGCCCTACGAAAATCGGCTTAACTTAGCGGCATTAGGGTCATAGCGGCATTAGGGTCAGGTCCGCCATCTCTACACGGGTTGATCCGTCAGCGCACGGGCTGTAAGACGATGGTTAGCAGCGCCACCGAATTGGCCAGCGCGCGCACCGCGTGCGGCGCGCCGCCTTCCAGGTACAACATTTCGCCAGCCTTCAGCGTGGTCGGTTGGCCTCCTGTGATGAAAGCAATTTCACCGGACAGGCATTGGAACGTGATGTCGCCTTTGACATGATGCTCGGGCATCTCTTTGCCAGCGGGCAGCACCAGCCGGATCAATTCGATCTGCTCTGTTTTAGCGAGCGCTATCGAGGAAAAGGCCGAGGCATCTTCGCCTGCGTGCGTCAATGCAATGACTTCTCCGGGTTTCGCATGTTCCAAAGCCATGATGCCTCCGAGGGTGATGGTTGTGTTTTCCATCTTAGCATCGCTTGCGTTAGACGGCAGCGCGGCAGGGCGGGGGCGCGTCGGTACGGTGCGGCGCTCCGGTTGCTCGCCGCAGCCGAGATGCATTTTCAGCATGCGCTGTGAATGCGCATATCCAGCCAAGCGGCGAGGCACGATTCCCTATTCGCCGTTGAGGGTGCGGCCGCCATCGACGATGATTTCTGAGCCCACGGTCCATTTGGACTCGTCGGAGGCGAAGTAGAGCACAGCCTTTGCCACCTCTTCCGGTGTACCCATCCGGCCCAACGGAATGTTCGCGACGATTTGCTTGCCGACCTCTTCACGGTACGCGGCCGGGATGCCGAGCTTGTCGTACAGCGGGGTGTCGACGGGGCCGGGACTGACCGCGTTGAATCGCACGCCGCGCCCGAGCAATTCGCTCGACAGCGTTTTGGACAGACTCAGGAAGGCAGCCTTTGTCGCAGCATAGACCGATGAGTTCGCAGCGCCCACGTGCGCGTTGATCGAGGTGTTCAACACCACGGAAGCGGGGTTGGCAAACACCGGCAGCAGCGCCTGGACCAGGAAATACGGACCCTTGACGTTGATATCGAAAGAGCGATCGAACATCTCCTCCGTCCAGTTGTCGATTGGTGCCCAGACCGAAACCCCGGCGTTGAGGAATGCAACGTCGAGCTGGCCGTAATGATCCTTCACCGCCTGCGCCAACGCCTTTTGTGCCACGACGTCGGCCGAGTCGGCACGCAACACCAGCACCTCGGAACCTAGTTCAGCCTTTGCCTTGTCGATGGAGTCGGGATTGACGCCGGTAACGATAACCCGCGCGCCTTCCGCCAGAAATTGCTTGGCCGTTTCCAAACCGATACCGCTAGTGCCGCCCGTGATAAGTGTACGTTTTGCTTGTAATCGAGGCATGTGACTTCCTTTATCGTTGAATGACTGTCGATGCGGCGTGACTCGCTGCATCAAGGCCGTCAGCATGCACTCATCGGAGAAAAAGTATAAGCGGCACTTTTTGCATATAATTCATGCTCTCAGTGTATGAATGAAGAAAATGGACCGTTTTTTATTGATGACCTGTTTCGCGCGTTCGGTGGAGTTGGGCAGTCTGTCGGCGGCCGGCCGCGATTTGGGGCTCAGCCAACCAAACGTCAGCCGCTATGTGGCCGCATTGGAGGAACACCTGCAGATTCGGCTATTGCATCGCTCCACACGTAAACTGAGCCTGACGCAAGAAGGTGAACGTTACTATGCGGAGGTCCGCGTTATCCTGGACGCGGTGAAAGAGTCGGAATCGGCGGCTCGCGCGAACGTGGAGCCGTCCGGCCTGTTACGCGTCGCTTGCCCGACCACGTTAGCCCATTCGTTTGTAGTGCCACATGTGCCGGAGTTTTTGGGGCTGTACCGCGAGGTAGCGCTTGATTTGCAGATGAGCGATCGATACGTCAATTTGGTGGAAGATGGTTTCGAGCTCGCGATTCGCATTGGCCACCTCGAAGACACCACCTTGCGTGCCCGGCGCATCGGACAATTCGAGCGCGTGTGCGTCGCGAGCGAGCAGTACATCGCCTCGCGTGGCTGTCCCGGAAAGCCCGAGGATTTGCGTGACCACGACTGTGTTATTTATACGCTGCTATCATCGGGCGGCACCTGGCGCTTCCGGACTGGCGACGTTCCCGTGTCGGGCAGGATCCGTGTCAGTTCGCCGGAAGCGGCACGGGAGATGGTCTCGGCCGGTCTTGGTATCGGCTACGGACCGCAGTGGCTGTTCGAGGCGGGATTAAAGGACGGTAGCTTGCGGCTCATCCTTCGCGATCACGTGCCGGCGCTGGTGCCAATCAATATCCTGTACGCGGCAAACCGCCTGATGCCGGCGCGCGTTCGAGTGTTCATGGATTTCATCACGCAGAAGTTTCGGTTATTACCTCCCTTCAACGGTCATGCGCTATCTCTTGCAGGCGGCGCTGCTGCGTGAACATCATGGCGCCACGCGTTCGATCGGCAGTAGCGCGGCCATGCGCTGGTAGATCATGAATACGTCCGAGGGTCCGGTCCAGTAGTTGCGGTCACCGATAACGTACAAGCGGCGCTTGGCGCGGGTGACGGCGACGTTGACCAGATTCGGCTTCTTGCCGGCGAAGTTGGCGATCACGCCGGGCTGCCGTGGATCGCCTCCGAGCAAGAAGATCACGTGTTCGGCTTCCTTGCCCTGGAAGGTGTGCACCGTGCCGAACATGCCCTTGCAGTCGTCGCCGTAACGCTCGACAAGCAACTCCTTAATCTTTAGAAACACCATGCGGAACGGCGTGACGATATACACCTTGAACTGCCCGTCGTCGCACTTAAGCGCGCCGCCGGTGATGCGTTCGACCAGCAAGAGCGCATGGCGCGCCTGCGACTCGATCCAGTGGCCCTGCGCCCCCGTGGCCGGCATGTCGATCCAGCGGCTGGGGCCGATACCTTCCCCTCCTTTGTCGGGCGCGCTGCCGTAGACCATCTTGTCGTTGTAGGCGATCCCGTTTGCGATCGTGAACATGGGATCGAGGCAACGCCGATGGACCAGCAGGGGGGCGCCTAGCCAGATTCGTTCATCTCCGTCACCGATATACATGCCAAAGCGGTTGGCGCGGTCGGCCAGGGTTTGCGCCGAGGCCAGCGGCGGGGCCCATTGCCGCTCGGCGCCGCAGCGCTCAAGCAGAGGGCTTATCAATTCTTCCGGGACGCCGACCACCGGTTCGAGCTGGCGCGGATCGCCCACCAGGATCGTGCGGCGGGCGCGCCAGATGGCGCCCACGGCTTGTTGCGGCGCGGCCTGGCCGGCTTCATCGATCAGCAGCCAGGCCAGGCTTTCACGCCGCATGCCGGTAAACAGGCGCGGGAACGAGGCGAAGGTGGTCGACACGACCGGCACGACGAGGAAGAAGGCATCCCACAACTGCGCGACGCCACCGGCGACCTTGTCGGGGTGGATGCCCCCGGTGAGGACACTGACGAAGGCGCTCAGCGACTTGCGTAGCGGTTGCCAAGCGGTCACGATGAACGACTTGTGCAGCGCCATGGCCGCGCTGAACACGGCGCGCCGCGCGTCGAACAATTCTTGCGTGAAGTACGGCGCGCCACCGTGCAGGTCGTCGCGCGAGAGGGCGGCCAAATGCCATTTTCCAAGCTGGTCGGGCGCCAGGCCCAGTCGCGTCAGCTCGGCGCGTGTGGCATCAAGGTTCGAGCGGGCGCCGAGCAATGAGCGCACCAGCTCGGCTTCACGCTCGGTGTTGCGCGTCAGCGCCAGCTCGGCCGCGGCGAGGGCGG
>DATMSN010001104.1:0-2541 GCA_035565375.1 Duganella sp.
CAGGCGGCCGGCGCCCACCACCAGCACCTTGGTGGCGCCGAGGTGGATCGCCGGCGAGATCGGCGCCAGCTGCCGCATCGAGCCGTCGCCGCAGTATTCGCGGTGGCCGCCCATGTACAGCGGCGTGGCCGGAAAGATGAAGGGGATCGCCGACGACGCCAGCAGATGCTCGACGCCGATCTGGTCCTGCAGCGCCACGCGCTGCATGCGTATCCACGGCGCGATGTCGGCGGCGGTCTGGTAGAACGTCAGGTGGTTGCCGGCGGTGTAGGACGAGGCGGTGACGGCCAGCGCGTGCAGCAGGCCCTCGGAGAGCGCGGTGTCGAGGCGCGGCAGATCGAGCATGCGGTGCAGCAGGCCGACCAGCGGCGTGTTATCGAGCAGCGACGCCGGCGGCGCGGCGCGCCATTTGCGCAGCAGCCAGCCGAACGACAGCAGCGAGAGCCAGCGCGCGCCGGAGCGGATCACGCCCAGCGAATCGGCGCGGTAGACCTGTTCGACCTCGATATGCTGCCAGACGTCGAGCAGCTTTTGCACGCCCTCGCCGAAGTTGTCGGCGCGGCAGGCCAGCGCCGTGGCGTTGATCGCGCCGGCCGAGGTGCCGCAGATGATATCGAAGGGATTGCGCGCCGGCGGCCAGCCCGCTTCCCAAAGTATCTCGGAGATCGCCTGCAGAACGCCGACCTGGTAGGCGGCGCGGGCGCCTCCTCCCGTCAGGATCAAGCCTGTTTTCTTTTGAATTCCCATGCGCCAAGGTTAGCAGGGTATGCGGCGTTTGGGGAAGGCGGCTGCGGTTTTTCGGCGCCGTTTTGCCACACCCCCCGCGTCAATCGCCCAACACGACACCCTCGCGGCGCGGATCGGCGCCGCCGAACCATTCGGCCTTGCCGCCGACGACGCGGCGCTGGATCCCCTGCAAACCGGAATTCTGCTCGGTCTCGCGCACCTGGTGGCCGCGCGCCTTGAGCTCCTCGAGCACCGCCGGCGCCACGCGCCCGGCCTCCACCTCGGTGGGGCCGTTGCGGCTGCCCATGTTGGGCAGGTTGATCGCCCGCTGCACGTCGAGCTTCCAGTCCAGCGTACCGACCAGCACCTTGGCCACGTAGTTGATGATGGCCGAACCGCCCGGCGAGCCGGTGGCCAGCACCAGCTTGTGCGTGCCCTTGTCGAACACCAGCGTCGGCGACATCGCGCTGCGCGGGCGTTTGCCGGCCTGCACGCGGTTGGCGATCGGGCCGTCGGCGTCGCGCGAATCGAAGGAGAAGTCGGTCAGCTGGTTATTGAGCATGAAGCCGTCGACCATCTGGCGCGCGCCGAACGCGTCCTCCACCGAGGTGGTCATCGACAGCCCGCCGCCGAACGCGTCGACCGCCACCAGGTGCGACGTCGACGGCTTGTCGATGGCGGTGTCGGCGCCCCACGCGACCTGCATCGTGGCCGGCGTGCCGTAGTTGGCGCGGCCCATCGACCGCTCGCCGATCAGCGCGGCGCGCCGCGCCAGGTAGCCCTTGTCGAGCATCGCGCCGACGCCCTTGCCCGGCAGCGGCACGAAATCGGTATCGGCCACGTAGCGGTTGCGGTCCGCGTAGGCCAGCCGGCCCGCCTCGGAGAACAGGTGGATGCCTTCGGCGGTGGGCATGCCGTTGACCGGCTTGTACGGGCTGATGTCCTTCACCTCCAGGATGCCCAGCATCTGCGCGATGGCGATGCCGCCGGACGATGGCGGCGGCGCGCCGCACACGGTCCAGGCCTTGTAGTCGCTGCAAACGGGCGCGCGTTCCTTGGCCTGGTAGCCGGCGATGTCGGCGGCGGTCAGCTTGCCCGGATTGGTCGGGTGCGCGGCCACCTTGGCGGCGATGTCGCCGGCGATGCGGCCTTTGTAGAAGGCGTCGGCGCCGCCGGCGGCGATCTCGCGCAGGGTGCGCGCCAGTTCGGGATTTTTCAGGATGTAGCCGACGGCACGCGGCGTGCCGTCGTCGTCGAAGAAGTATTTTTTGGCGACCGGATCGCGCGCCAGGAAGCGGTCGTGGGAGATCAGCGCGTTCAGGCGCGGGCTGACGGCGAAGCCCTCCTCGGCCAGCTTGATGGCCGGCGCGAACAGGGTTTTCCACGGCAGCCTGCCATGCTGCTTGTGCGCCAGCTCCAGCATGCGCAGCACGCCGGGCGCGCCCACCGAGCGGCCGCCGATGACGCCGATCTCGCGCGAGACGGGTTTGCCGTCCGGGTCCTGGAACAGATGTTCGTCGGCCGACGCCGGCGCCGTTTCGCGGCCGTCGTACGACTGCACGCGTTTGCCGTCCGAATAGAGCAGGAAAGCGCCGCCGCCGATGCCCGACGATTGCGGCTCGACCAGCGTCAGTACCAGTTGGGTGGCGACGGCGGCGTCGATCGCCGCGCCGCCCTGCTTGAGCATCTGGTAGCCGGCCTGCGTGGCCAGCGGATTGGCGGCGGCCACCATGAATTTTTGCGAGGACTTGCCGGCCTTCTCGGCGTAGCCGGTGGCGATTTCCGGCGCGGCGTCGGGCGTGGCGCGTTGCGCGT
>DATMSN010001105.1:0-12987 GCA_035565375.1 Duganella sp.
CCTGGCGCCGTTCCTGGCGCGGGCCATGGGGCGCGACCGCGAACATGGCGGCGACGGCGACGCCGTCGCGCTGCTCGATTCGTTCGGCAATCTGCTGCTGTGCATGCCGGGCAGGATGAGCCAATCGGGCATCCGCAGCGCCTTCATGGAAACCACGCGCGCCTACGCGCAGTTGCGTTACCAGCTGATGGCCGGGGCCGCGCCGGAACGGCGGGACGAGGTGCGCCGCTACCTTGGCCATCCGAAGGACGGCACCTTTGTTTTCGCCAGGGGGCCGGACGCCGGCGCGGCCAGCTTCATGGATCTCGGGGCCTATGGCTCGACGATGGAAGGACCGCTGCCGGCGCACAATCCGGCGCAGTTGCAGTACGTCGCGCCGGCCATCGCGCCGGCGGAGCTGGCCGCCATCTGCGCCGCGATGCCGCCGCTGTACAGCGGCATCATCCGCATCGATCCGACCCAGGTCGCCGACCGGTCGCTGATCGACGCCCTCGCGCCGCGCTGAGCGCGGCCTGCCGGCGCTCAGCCCTGCGGATCGTAGGTGCCGATGCTCCACACATGGCCTTCGGGGTCGCGGCACGTGAAGCCTCGCCCGCCGTAATCTTCATCTTTGATATCCAACAGGATTTTGGCGCCGGCTTCCAGCGCGCGGCCGTACACCAGGTCGGCGTTGTTGACGACCAGGTAGGTGCTTTGCGTGACGAAGTGGCCGATTTCGGCGGGCTGCTTCATCAGCCGGCCGTATTCGGTGTCGAACACGGAACCGAGCATGATCATGCTGCTGCCGAACGAGAGCTGGGCGTGGGCGATGCTGCCGTCCTCGTTGGGGACGACCAGTTGCGGTTCGAAGCCGAAGGTGTCGCACAGCCATTCGATCGCGGCTGGCGCATCCCGGTAGCGCATGCAGGGGACGACGGTGCACAGAGTAGGCTTGGGTATGCTGGACATTCTTTTCTCCCCGTTCTGTCAATGGAACAGATTCGATCGATTTTCCGCCCGCTCCGTTCGCCGTGCTGATGCAAGCAGACCGGGAAACGCCAGTATACATTGATAGCGGTCAGGCGAAAATCACAATTCCTCACATTTGCTGGAACAGGTGGGTGTTGCCCCGGCTGACCTCCAGCTGCTCGGAAAAGTTCCGTATCTTGACCATCTGCCTGCCGCGCAGGTCGCGCGTGACGCCTTCGATGGCGTCCACCCGCACCAAGGTCGAGCGGTGGATGCGCCAGAACTCGTCCGGGTCGAGCTCGTCGGCCAGCTCCTTCAAGGTCTTGCGTATCAACACTTCCGATTGCTCGGTCTGGACCCGGGTGTATTTTTCGTCGGCGCGGAAGAACAGCACCTCGCGCGTGCTGATCATGCGCAGGTTGGCGCCGACCACCGCCTGGATCCAGCGCAGGTATTCCGGCTTGGCCGGGTCGGGCCGGCCCGGTTTGCCCTGGGCCGCCAGCAGCATGCCCAGTTGGCGCTCGATGTTGGACGGCTGGCGGCCGATCAGCGTTTGCAGCCGCGCGCAGGTGGTCTTGAGGCGTTCGCCGCCGGCCGGCTTGAGCAGGTAATCGAGCGCGCCCTGTTCGAACGCCTCGATCGCGTATTGATCGTAGGCCGTCACGAACACCAGGTGGCAGCGGTTGAACAGCATGCGCGCCGCCTCGATGCCGGACAGGCCGGGCATGCGGATGTCGAGGAAGACGATGTCCGGCTGGTGCAGGCCCGCCAGCGCCACGGCCTCGATGCCGTTGGCCGCTTCGGCCACGATGTCGAGTCCCGGCCACGCTTCCCGCAGGCGGCTGCGCAGTTGCTGGCGCATCGGTTCCTCGTCGTCGGCGATCAGCGCGGTGGCGCGGCGCCCGCCGCCGTGGCCCGGGGATGGATCTTGCTGCGTCATTTGACACCTCCGGCAAAAATATCGGGCGCGTACGGAACGCGGATGCTGGCGCGCGTGCCGCCCGTCAGCGGCGCCTCGATCACCAGCTGCGCGCGCTGTCCGTACAGGATGCGCAGGCGTTCGCGCACGTTCGCCAGACCCACGCCGTCGCCGGCGTGGACGTTGAAGCCGATGCCGTCGTCGATGACGTCGACCTGCAGCATCTGGCCGTCGACGTTGGCGCGGATGTCGATGCGGCCGCCGTCGATCTTCGGCTCCAGGCCGTGCTTGATGGCGTTCTCGATCAGGATCTGCAGCATCATCACGGGGAAGGTGGCGCTGAGCATATGGTCCGGCACGTCGACCGAGACGGCCAGCCGCGCGCGCATGCGCGCCTGCATGATGGCCAGGTAGGCGCGCGACATCTCGATCTGCCGCCCCAGCGTGCCGGCGCCCTTGGCGCGCATCTGCGGCAAGGTGGCGCGCAGGTAGTCGATCAGGTTCTGGTGGATGCGCGCCGCCTGCGGCGGATCGGTCTCGATCAACTGGCCGATCAGCGCCAGGGTGTTGAACAAAAAGTGCGGCTCGACCTGCGCCTGCAGCGCGGCCATGCGGGCCTCGACCAGCCGCCGCTCCAGGCCTTCCTCGTCGGCGTGGCTGGTGGCGTCGCGGGCCTCCAGTTCGGCCTTGCGCTTGCCGCCGGCCAGCACCTTCAATCCCAGCGACAGCAGGATGAAGCCGGCCGTCTGCTTGGGCAGGCCGAACGGCGTCAGGCCGAGGATCAACAGCAGCAGCCAGATGATGATCAGCTTGCGCCACTCGACCTGCGCCAGCCAGTCGAAGAAGCGCCACCACAGGCTGGCCGCCGTTTCGCCGATCTCGCGGACGATGTCGAGCAGGCTTTTGGCGTTGTCGTAGCCGGCCTTGGCCAGCCGCGTTTTTCTCATTGCAGGCGCTCCTTGCGGTGCCGGTGGCGGCGCCGGGCCAGCACGCAGCCGAGCACCGCGAGCTTGATCAGCATGAACGCGGCGAACAGCACGATCGCCATCGGCAGGATGGCCAGGATCAGCGCCAGCGCCAAGGCCGCGCCCAGCAGCGCGGACGGCGACATCGTGCCGATCAGGCGCGCCGCGCGGCGCAGCATGTGCGTGCAGGCGGCGAAAATCTCGTCGAGCAGGGCGGACAGGGATTGCGTGGTCGGGTTGCGCATGTCGGGTCTCCATTGGTGTGTTGCGATGTAGACACTGTAGCAAAAGGGCGGGGGCGCCGGTGCGGATTGCGATCAACTGCGGTTTGAGCGGGTTGGCCGGCATTCCCCGGGGATGAACGGCGGCCCGGCTTGGCCAGGCCGCCGGGGCCGGCGCGCGGTTAACCAACTGTTGCTGCGAAAGACCAAACATGTCACATAAGGCAAGACCAAATTGTTGTGAAAAATCAAAAATATATGTGTTATTAGCAATAAGTAATGGTATACTCCGTGCAACTGAATTGATCCCTGGTAATCCGCGTGCCGCCGTGGCGGCATTTATTCTTACGATAAGGAAATTTAATGTCCCGTTACTTCGCTCTGAGCGCGCTGGCCACCGCCGCCGCCATCCTCGCCGCTCCCGCACACGCCGGT
Organism: Duganella sp.; assembly: GCA_035565375.1. GTDB lineage: Bacteria > Pseudomonadota > Gammaproteobacteria > Burkholderiales > Burkholderiaceae_D > Rugamonas. The sequence continues at coordinate 3,489 of DATMSN010001105.1, forward strand.
TCGCTGAACCAGCAACAGATTTTTGACCAATTCAACGTCGTCACGCTGGGCAATATGCAATCGACGTCGCACGTCGACGGCCGCACCTATGTGACCGGCTCGATGCAAGGCAACGGCGCCGTGCTGGGCATGCACCCGAACGACATCAAGGCGTCCAACTACGCCGCCGTGACCGTCAAGGGCGTCAACGTCCAGGCCGGCCAGGCCGCCATGAGCGGTACCCAGGTGACCGACAAGGGCGCTGTGGTCTACGGCAACATCGTCAACTCGACCGTCAACAACGGCAGCAGCGCCATCTACGGCAACTCGACCAACACCAGCTACAACGGCAACGGCAGCGTGTATGTGCAGGGCACCACCAACGGCGGCAACGTCAACGTGAGCAAGCTGAGCTCCGTGCCGGCCGGCAGCGTCCAGGCCACCAACTCGACCGCCGCCACGTCGACCGACATGGGCAAGATCCTGACCGCCGTGTCCAACCAGATGAAGACCTACAAGTCGACCGGCAGCAGTGTCGTCATCAATTCCGGCAAGGCCACCTTCAACGCGCAGGTCAACAACCTGGGCGTGGCCGTGTTCGACCTGACCGGCATCGAAAGCACGCTGTTCAATCAGAACCTGGTGCACGAATTCAGCTTCAATTTCAACGGCGCCACCTCGGTCTACATGAACACCGGCATCACCTCGGCGGTGATCAACGATAACTTCCTGGCCGGCAGCGCGATCGACGCGGGCAAGAAGGTGATCTGGAACTTCTACAACGCCACCGACCTGACCATCAACGCCCAGTTCGGCGGCTCGATCCTGGCCGTCAACTCCAACCTGGTCAACAACGCCAACATCGAAGGCGGCGTCTACGTCAACAACCTGGATTCGCGCGCCGAGATCCACATCAACAACTTCGCCGGCGCCGTGCCGGAAGCGGAAACCTACGCCATGATGATGGCCGGCCTCGGCCTGCTGGGCGTCATGGTGCGCCGCCGCAAGGCCGCCCAGGCGTAATCCGCCGCATGCTGGATGCAAACGCCACCTTCGAGGTGGCGTTTTTTTTTGGGGTCTTGGTACGCGATGTCTTCCATGCGGTGGCGGAATTTTCGCCTGCGACATTCCTACAAATCAGCCAGCGGGATATTGGCACCCGCCGTACCTGCCTCGAGTGCCGCGATGAGAGCGCTCAAATCCTGCTCCATGCGAGCCAGCGTCACGGGGTCCAAAGCCGCCAATGCATCGGGTAACACGCCCGTGAATGGTGCGGGTGCATTTGCGAGACGCTCCCTTCCTGCTGCCAGTAGAGTCATGGTGACGGTGCGACGGTCAGCCCCGTTCTTGTCCATCGCGATTAGCCCTTGAGCCGCCAATGCCTTCAGCAAATTACTGGCGGTGGTTTGATGAACATCGAGCGCACGGGCCAATTCACCAACGCCGATGCCCGGCTGTTGTTGCACTACGCTGAGTGCCCAAAGCTGCGCGCCCCCAATGCCGGCGGCCTTTTCGACATTGCGAAAATGAGTTTTAACAGCGTTGAAGACAATACGAAACTGCCTCAGCACTCGGGTGGTGGGCGGGTAGTCCACAGCGCCTGCCGCACTGATGGACTTTTTTTCTCTGGAATTATGATTCGGTAGCATGGCGGAATGATAGCTGAAAAATGCCGCAGTGCCCCGGTGCTGCTCACTCGCCGGCGCCACGTTGAGGCCAGTTCTTCTCCAGAATGGCCCACAGGATGAGGCCATAGGACAGCAGTCTCACCAAATAGTGGTAGGGGGAATCTTCGTTTGCGGCGCCGTCCCAGGCCGAATAGGTTCTGTGCATGCCCTCGACCAGAAACGAGAGCGCGAAATACAGGAAAAACCGTTGCCCGGAGCTACGCCAGAAACGCAGGAAGAACAGCGCAATCATATACGATGCCATGGCGATGGCGCCGGTCAGGAAGTTGATCATCGTCGCCTCACTTGTTCTCGTAAATTAGGCCAAAGAGCAGCAGCAACAGCGCCACCAGGGCGGCGGCCAGGCGCCATGGCAGGAGATCGACTTGCGGAAACACCAGCTTGTCCAGCACAAGCAGCACGTTGTTAACAGATAGGCCGATGAAGCATAGACCGCTCCAGAACAACAAGCGCACGCCGTTGCGCCGATAGCTGCTGAGTAGCATCCATGCGCACGCCAACGAGGTGAGTGTGCAAAGTCCGTAGATGGTTTGCGCCATGTCAAAGATCCTTCCGCCAAGTGAAAGCGTCGGCAAACTGCTGGGCTTGCCTATCCAGTTTGGAGTGTATCAGTACGGTAATGCCAACCAGATTCGCTGCGTAGCTCGCCGCCAATTGATCGACCATCGCGGCTAACTCCGGATGGCGCGGCCAGTATCGGTAGGTGATGGCCTTGTCGGTTTTGGCACTGGACAGTGCACCGATGGCGCGCAGATCTTCAAGCAACTTGCGCGCGGCGCGCTCGGTAACGTATAGCCGCAGTGCCACGGCTGCGCAGTCCCAGTTCTGTTCAGGTGCGCCGCGTAGTAAAAGCAAGGCTTCGAGGTGCGGCACAGACGCAATGCTGGTCAGGATAAAGCGCCGCAAATCATCGGGGACCGGCAAGAGCGTCATCGCTGCGCTCCCGACAAGCCCTGCAGATCGCTCGCCTTCTGGCTGAACACTTCGCTGGCGTGGCGAGCCAGGTCGTTCATGCCATAACCAGCGGCCAGTTGCTTTGTTAGCCAGCGAGCCTGACCTCCATCACGCAGCAGTTGCTCGATCTGCGCGCGCGCCTTGCCGAAACCGGGGTCGTCGGATTTTGGCGCAAGCCTTGCCATGTCGGCCGTCACCACGTCGGCGATGGATCGGCACTGGCCGCTCTCGGGATCGATCCAGATGCCATCGATGCCGTCGCGGGCAGCGTTAAAACGATTCCACGTGTAGAGCTCGGGGCCGTCGTCGGTTGGCCAACGACCTGGCTGACGATAGGCCTCAATGCAAAGCGCGCGGGCGTAACTGGCCAGCGCAGCCGCATAGGCCGGATGGAGAGGGGTATCGAGCACGCGCAGTTCAATGGTGCCAAATTCAGGTTTAGGCCGCACATCCCAATAAAAGTCCTTGATGCTGCCGACAATCCCCAACCCGGCGAGCCGGGCGAAGTGTTGCTCGAACTGGCCCCAACTACGAATATGGGCCGGCATAGTGCCGCTCATGGGAAATGCGCCGACGACGTTGCTACGCGCACTGCAAAACCCTGAGTTCTCCCCTTGCCAGCACGGTGAGTTGGCCGATAGCGCGATGAACAATGGCGCGCGCTGAGTGAGCCAGGCGCACAGCCGAATCGCTTCATCCCCGCCAGGTACTCCCACATGCACGTGCATGCCAAAGACGGTGAACAACTTGGCCAGATAGCCGAATTTCTTGGCGGAGGCGCGATAGCGATCCTTGGGATAGATTCGCTGGTCGCTCCACTGCTGAAATGGGTGGGCGCCGCCGCCCGCGATCACGGCACCGACCTCAAACGCCGCCCGATCCACGCTGCTGCGAATTTCCTCAAGTTCTGCAGCGGCCTGATGATAGTTTTCCAGCACCGAGGTGGCCACCTCTAACATTGAGGTCGTAATTTCCGGTGTTGCGATCCATCGTTTTTTCTGGAGATCGAGCAAGCGCAGGATATCCGGGGCCGCCGGCAATAGGTCAAACGTCAGGCGGTCGAGCACCATCAGTTCCAATTCGATTCCCATTGTGCCCAAGCGCGACTGGCTAAATGGAGGTAAATACGCCGGCCCCTGCCCCGCCACAGCCAGTGCTTGCGCGTCGTTGTGGCCTTCACGGTCAACCATGGGTGTCCTCCTCGTGGTTTTCGCCGGCAAGCCGCAGCCCGTACCAGGTCAGCCCCGGCGCCACCAGCACGTTGAGCGCCAGCAATGCCGCCATAATCTGATTGGCACCTTCGCTCAGGCCCGGATATCCGGTCATCGAATTATCCACCATCAGCGAGCCGAAGCTCACGAGTGAGCACATCGATATCGCCAAGGCGTTCTTCTTGCTGCCGCTCCAGGCCAGAGCCGGAGCGAGCGCGGCACGCGTTACCAGGATACGCGCCCCAAACACCAGCAGCGCCACACCCAGCGCTTGCCAGTTCAGCAATTGCTGTACCTGCACTAGCGAGGAGGACATCATGAACAGCAAGGCGTAGCCGATGTCTTGGCCGGTGCGCAACTCTGCCTGGAAGACATTGTCGCGCTTCTCGGCATTGCGGAGCAGCACGCCCATGAGCAGCAGCGATAGCAGCGCGCTAGCGGCGCTGACCGAGCACAGCCCTAGGTCCATGAGTAGCGCAGCGAGCAACATGCCCGGCCGCGTGCGCGCGCGCGCCTTGCTGAGTCGAGTTGCCACCGCGTACATGCCGTAGCACAGCAGCGCGATCGCCACTCCCCACAACAGCCGGGCCAACTGTTTGCCGAATTCCGCGCCGAAGCTTGCCGGTGTGCCGCCGTCGTGCGACTTCAACCATGCCAGCGCCGGCACCAGCACCAGCAAGGCAATGACATTGCCCAGGCCGACGAAATTGGCGCCGGCAAACACTGCTACGCCGCTGGCGTCGGAATCGGATACCATCGAGACATAGATGATCGGGCTGGAGGCGATCAGCATAGCGGCCATAAAGCCCGCTTCGCTCCCGCTGATGCCGCAGAACATCAGCAACGCGAAAACGACGACGACGCGCAGCAAACACGCTAGCAACAGGCTTGCGCCCTGGCGCTGGCTGCGCCACAGCCAGGCGAGGTCCGTCTTGCGTCCAACCTCGAACAGCACCAAGGCCGTTGCAGCGTTGAATAATTCCTGGAACTGCGTCGCCACGGCAGCGTCGACCAAACCCACGCCACTGACGCCAAGCACCAGGCCGGCGATCACCGCGCCGTACAATTTGGGCAAACCACGCGACGCAAGCGCCAAACCAAGCATTTGGGCCAGCAGCAGACCGGCGCCCAGCAGAGCAAGAGGTGACGACAGCCACAGCGGCCACGATGTCAAGTCAGCGTTCATGATCGGCCGTCCACAGCGCGGCGAGCGCCGCCAACTCACGGTCCAACAGCGATACGACGCGCGTTTCAGCCACGCTTCCTGGCGGTGCAACCAGCGGCACTTCAAGCCGCGCGCGCAGCAGTGCCTGTTCGGTCACTCCTGGCAACCACAGGCGGCCCACCAGCAGATTCCCACGACGGACAATAGCGGCATAGGTCGCACTGCGCTGCTGCGGCAACGATGGCGGGATCATGCGGAAAGGCGCGGGCCACGTAGCCCCCGGCGATGCACGCATTAGCTGAACCTGAATCGCTGCACGCTGCTCCAGTCGACTGTCCTCACGGGCATATGGCAACGGCATGTCAGGCTCGTCTTGTCCGCTTGCAGCTACCAATCGCAGGCATTGTTGGCCTGCCTGCCACACCAGTGCGGAGCCGTCCCGCTCGCCAGGCCGGCCGTGCAAATTGCGCCGCCATATATCGAGCAAAGCGGGCGGCGCCGCCATCTCGGCCCCCGCGTCATTGACGACGAGCACCTCGCGTCGCAGTTGTTGCCAGCGCCGCTGTTCCCATGCGCGGGTGGCGGCGCGCGATGGTGGGGTCCAGCGCCACTCGGTGGCAACCCATCGGCCATCGCCGGCCCGGGCTAACAATATGATGCGCCGGACATCGTTTTCACCCACTGTTTCTGGCGCAATTGCTTGCCTCCGCCATCCGGCGTTCCATGGCGGGGAGTCGCTGGCGCCGCGCCAGTGCCACCAAGCTGCGGGCGTGCTGATACAGGAGGGCAAAGTGATGGCGTCCGCGACCCAGCGCTGCATGACCAGTCCACCGCGCCAGGCGCATTGAGTTGGCATGGCCAGCCAACCGGCCGTCGTGGGTGCCTTCTGCTCGCAGAATACCGGACGGCTACGCGCAAGCGTAGCAAACGATCGCACTATCGCGGGCAATTCAGCGGAAGCGATAAGGGGAGCTGGCGCTGCCGATGCAGTCGGAGCACTTAAGCAAGACAACATCAGTATTGCTCCGGGCTGCCACCGCGCATTACGGATCAGAAAAGTTGGTGGGTACATTGACAAATTATATGGCAGCAAAGTATATTTGTACAAATGTAGTTTATCGACATATTCTCACAGCAGAGCCTGATAGGCCTTCATCCTCGTGCCGGCGAGGATTTTTTTAGCTTGGCCATCCATACCATGAAAAACAAGCACAACACCACTGCGGCGTTCAACCGGGAATTCCGCAATTGGCGCACTTGGGCTACCCGCGCGATTGTGGTCGCCGCCGCTGGCGTTGCCGGGCTGACCGTCGTGGCCTTTACATGGCTGGGCGAACAGGCCCTCTCGCTGTTTATGGATGCTTTCCACTTTAAACCATGGATAGCGCTGTTGTGGACCCCGCTGTGCACGGCGGCGATTGTCTGGATTACCCGGCGCTATTTCAGTGCGGCCGCCGGTTCGGGGATACCACAGGTGATGGCCGCGCTGGATCCGCTAGCGCCGCCGCAGGCAACGGGGAAGCTGGTATCGCTCAAACTCAGCTTGGCGAAAGTCGGATTGACCACATGGGGACTGCTGGCCGGGCTGTCGCTTGGACGCGAAGGCCCCTCGGTACAAGTAGCCGCCGGCATCATGTTGACGGCCCGGCGCTGGCTTCCAGAGCGATCGTCCGTGAGTACGCACGGTCTGCTGGTGGCCGGCGGCGCCGCCGGCATTGCCGCCGCATTCAACACGCCCCTTGCCGGCATCATGTTCGCGATTGAGGAGCTCTCGCGTACACCTGAGCAGCGCAGCAGTGGCCTGTTGATGTCTGCCATCGTGCTGGCAGGCCTGATTGCGGTTTCAATATACGGTAACGCCACTTACTTTGGGATTATCCACGCCGGCGGCATCGACTTGTCATTGCTCTTGCCTGGCTTACTGGTCGCACTGGTCAGCGGCTTGGCGGGTGGGCTTTTCTCACGCTTACTGCAAGTGTCCCTTAGCGGCCAAGCTGGCGACGCGCTGTCGCGGCTGCGTCGCAGCCATCCGGTCGCTTTTGCCGCACTGTGCGGCTTGCTGGTTGGTATCATCGGCGTGGTCTCCGCAGGCGCAACGTTTGGTAGCGGCTACAGCCATACTCGCGACATGGTTGCTGGAAGAGAAAGCGTGCCAGCCCTGTTTTTGCTGTTGAAGTTTGTTGCGACCTGGCTGACTACCTGGTCCGGCGTGCCAGCTGGTATTTTCGCGCCTTCTCTAGCGATTGGCGCGGCACTCGGCAACGACATCGCGCAATTGTTACATTCTCCGCATGCGACAGCGTTGATCGCGCTGGGCATGGTTGGCTTCCTTGCCGCAGCGACGCAAGCTCCGCTGACGTCTTTCATCATCGTCATGGAAATGGTCGACGGGCACTCGATGGTGCTGAGCTTGATGGCATGCGCCATGGTGTCGCGAACCGTTTCCCATGTCATTAGTGCGCCTCTTTACGCGGTGCTGGCGCAACAACAATTGGCCGCCGCCGACTCCAAGCCCCTTTAAAGAAATTTGCAATATGTGCTAAATACAAGAAGGGTGATCGTACCGTCCGGGTACGACAGGATTTGCGATGGCCGGGCCGCCACGCGGCTTCTTCGCGACCGATGCAAAACACTCTTATCTCATCCAGGCTTTCCAGCACACCTACTCTTATCGAATGTTCGGTACCGGACATTCTACCCCGTAGCTGGCGTCGACGGCTGCGGCACGCTGATCGCCGCCAGCACCATGTCGACGATGACTTTTTCGGCGTCGTCGAAGTCTTTCTTGTTCAGCTGCTTGCGGTTCAACACCAGCGCCATCTGCGCCGAGAAGTCGGCGTAGGACTGCGTCATCGCCCAGATCGCGAACAGCAGGTGCGTGGCGTTGATCGGCGCGATCTTGCCGGCGCTGATCCACTTTTCAAACACCTCGATGTCCTTGCGCAGCAGCGGCACCACGCGACCCTGGATCTGCGCCCCGTACAGCTGCGCGCCGCTGATCACCTCCATCGCGTACACGCGCGAGGCCCACGGCTGCTCGCGCGAGAACTTCAGCTTGGCCTGCACATAGGTGCGCAGCACTTCGCGCGGGTCCTGGTCCTCGGCGGCCAGGTTCTCCATCCGCTCCAGCCATTCGTCGAGCACCTCGTCGAGCACACGCTGATACAGCGACTGCTTGGTGGGGAAGTAGTACATCAGGTTTTGCTTCGACAGGCCGGCGTTCTCCGCCACGGTGGCGATCGACGTGCCCTCGTAGCCGCATTCGGCGAACACCCGCACCGCCTCGGCGGCGATTTCGGCTTCGAGCTTGTCGCGGTTCAGGACGCGCCGTTTGATTTTCGGCACCGGCGCTGTTGTCAGTTTGGCGGTCGACATATTTGTCTCAGGAAGGTCAGGAGTTGCGGGTGGTCGGTGTACGCGACGTTGAAGCGGAACCAGATCGTCTCCGGCCGGCGCAGCATGAAGAAGTCGCACGGCGACAGCAGGATGCCGGATTTGAGCGCCTGGTCGGCCACGGTCTTGCCGTTGAAATCGGGGCCGGGCGCCTGGTCCCAGCCGGCGCTGACGAACATGCCGCCGCGCGGTTTGGCCAGCGGCGTCATGCCGGCGCCGCGCAGGCTGTCGATGGTGCGCTCGCGGCCCGCCTCGAGCTGCGTGGTCAGCTTGTCGAGCATGCGCTTGTAGGGGCGGGCGGTGATCGCGTGGTAGACGGCGCGCTCGTTGATCTCGGAGGTCGTCAGCCCCGCCAGCATCTTCACCCGCAGCAGTTCGGGCAGCAGCGACGACGAGGCGCAGATGGCGCCCACCCGCAGCACCGGCGACAACGTCTTGGAGAAGCTGCCGACGCGGATCACGCGCCGCAGGCCATCCATCGCCGCCAGCGACGCCTCGCCGCGCGGCGCCAGCTCGCGGTAGATGTCGTCCTCCACCAGCCAGAAGTCGAACTGCTCGGCCAGGCCGAGAAGGCGGTGCGCCTGCGCCGCGCTGAGCGAGGTGCCCAGCGGATTTTGCAGCACCGTGTTGACGAACATGAGTTTGGGCTGGGTGTCGGCGGCCAGCCTGGCCAGCAGCTCGACGTCGAGGCCCTGGTCGCCGCGCGGGATGCCGACCGGGACGCAGCCGTGGTGGCGTATCAGCGACAGCAGGTTGCTGTAGCCCGGGTCTTCGACGAAGACGGTGTCGCCCGGCTTGGTCAAGGTGCGCAGTATCAGGTCGAAGGCGTGGGTGGCGCCGTGCGTCAGCAGGATCTGTTCCGGCTCCACCGGGAACAGCTCCTCGCCCAGGGTGGCCGCCATATGCTGGCGCAAGGTCGGGAAGCCGAGCGGGTGGCCGTAGCCGCGCAGGCGGTTGGCCGGAATGCGCATCGCGTGGCGCACGGCGTCGAGGATGGTGTCCTCGCCATACCATTCGGGCGGCAACCAGCCGGCGCCGACGGCCAGCGCGTCCGACACGCCGGAATACAGCTCGGGCGTGAGGGCGTCGATCGCGGTGGGGCTGGCCTG
>DATMSN010001106.1:0-1977 GCA_035565375.1 Duganella sp.
GCGCTGCGCGAGAACTTCCCGCCGGCCCAGCGCATCCGCCTGCCGATGCGTCCGGACAACCGCAGCCTGAACCTATCCAACACCGTGGCGGTGGTGGTCTTCGAGGCCTGGCGCCAGAACGGTTACGCCGGCGGCGCCTGACGGCCGGGCGTGCAGCCACACCGACCACGCCACGCCGACGATCAGCAGCAGGATCGCCATCCACTCCAGCGGCCGTGGCATTTGCCGGTGGTACAGAAAACCGTACAGCAGCCCGAACAACACCTCGAACAGCAGCAACTGGCCCGACAGGGTCACCGGCACGCGGCGGCTGGCGATATTCCAGAGTTGGTTGCCGATCACGGACGCGGCCGTCGCCACCAGCGCGATCAGGCCCCAGAAACGCAACCAATCGCGGCCGGGGGCGCCAAGACCGCCGGCGCCCAGCGCCACCAGGCCCGTCACCGAGGCGATCGCCAGCGCGATCACGCCCGTGCTGATGCCGTACAGGCCGGACCATTCCGCGCTGCTGAACCTGGCGTTACGCTTGAGGAAGCGCGCGTTGTCCACCGCGTACCAGGTCCAGCACAGCAGCGCGCCAAACGCGCACAGCATGCCCAGCGCCGACGCCGCCCAGCCGGCCCGCGCCGCCGTGAACACTTCCACATTGATGCACACCATTCCGGCGATCACCACCAGCAGCGGCCACGCCAGCCTGCGCAACGGCACCGAGCCGTGATCGCGCCGGCCCACCAGGGTCACGCTCAGCGGCAGCAGCCCGATCACCAGCGACGCCGCCGCCACGCCGGCCAGTTGCACGCCGAACGACAGCAGCAAATAGTAGACAATATTGCCCGCCAGCGCGTGGCGCACCAAGACCATGCAATCGGCGCGGGTGAGGCGCTTCAGCAGCGCGGACAGGCGCGGCGCCAGCAGCGCCAGCATGATCGCTCCATAGGCCAGGTAGCGCCCCAGCGCCAGCTCCAGCGGAGAAAACGCGGCCAGCCACGCCGGCAGGACAAAGATCGTCCCCCACATCGCCCCCGCCACCAGCCCGCATAACACGCCATACCACATATCGCCTCCTTGAGAAGGCGTCATTGTCGGCGTACGGCGGCGGCGCGGATTGTGCCAGGCTAGCGATTTTTTGTCTGATCCTGCCGTTCGCGCTTGCGGTAGGCCAACGGCGTGATGTCCATCGCGCGGCGCATCGCGTGCGTCAGCGCGCTCTGGTCGGCGTACCCGGCCCGGGTGGCCAGTTGCGCGATCGGCAAGTTGGTGGCGGCCAACTGCCGGCACACCCAGCGCAGGCGCATGTCGGTCAGCCAGGCCAGCGGCGTGGTGCGCAGCTCGTCGCGGAACACCCGGTGCAGGCTGCTCACGCTCATGCAGGCGGCCTTGGCCATCGCCTCGGCGTTCCACGGCAAGCCGGGATGGGCCTCGATCTTGTCCAGCGCGGGCAGCAAGCGGGACGATGGGCGGATCGGCTGCCGCGCCAGCGCGTCGAGCAACAACGGCGTCCAGTTGGCCAACGTCGCCGCGTCGGCTCCCGCGTGGGCGCGCATGAGCCCGATGTAGTCGATCAGCTTGGCGGCCGGCGCGCTGATGGGCGCGTAAGGCCGCTCGATCAGGCGCGCGGCGGTCGATTCCGGCGCCATCGCCAGGTCGAAATCGAGGATCAGCGATTGATTGGACTCTTTGGAGAACTGGGTATGCACCAGGCCGGGCTCGATGAACGCGGCCTGCAAGGGATGGGCGACGCCGCCCTTGCCGCCGATATCGAGCGTCAGCTTGCCCTTGAGGGGCAGCACCAGCTGGGCGAAGCCGTGCACGCCGGCCGACGGCACGGTGCCGTAGCTGCGCAGATCGAGTTCGGTGGATGCGAGAGCGGACATGTGCCCCAGTGTACCATCCGCGGAAACCCCGGTGGGGAGCCCGCGTCCGCCTCGGGCCGGGATTCAGCGCCCGCGCCGCCTGCCGATGTAGCGCGCCAGTGCC
>DATMSN010001107.1:0-2395 GCA_035565375.1 Duganella sp.
ACGCCGCCCAGCAGCAGGCCCATGCCGCCCTTGGATTTTTCCAGGTGCGCGGCGCCGGCCTGGATAGCCATGCGCCCCGCCACCTCGCTCATCGGCGCCAGCAGCGGCAAGCCGCCGTTGTCGCCGGTGATGGTTTCGTAGGCGATGCAGACCGCGCCCGATTCGACCAGCGCCTTGGTTTGTTCGGGGTCGGGAGCCAGGTGCAGATAGGTGTAGAGGATCTGGTCCTTGCGCAGCATCGCGCATTCGTTCGGTTGCGGCTCCTTGACTTTGACGATCATGCCGGCGCGCGCGAAGATCTCCGCCGCGTTGTCGACGATCTCGGCGCCGGCGCCTTCATACATGGCGTCGGTCAAGCCGATGGCGGCGCCCGCGTCCTTTTGTACAAGGACTTGGTGGCCGCGCAGTACGAGTTCCTTCACGCTGGCCGGGGTAAGGCCAACGCGGGACTCCTGGTTCTTGATCTCTTTTGGAACGCCTACCAGCATGATGGTCTCCTCAATTCAAACCCGCACCGCGTTAGAGGGGTCGGACCCGATGGGGTCCGACCCCGCAGGTCCGCCGCCTTCCGGGTTACTGTAAGTTTTTAAGCACCGTCGTCAGCTTGCCAAACAATTCGTCGACGTGTTTTTTCTCCAGCACCAGCGGTGGCGACAAGGCGATCGTGTCGCCCGTCGTGCGTATCAGGATGCCGTCGGCGAAGGCCTGCTTGAAGGCCGTGAACGCGCGCGTTCCCGGCTTGCCGGCGATCGGCGCCAGCTCGATGCCGGCGATCAGGCCGATGGTGCGGATGTCGATCACGTGCGGCAGGCCCTTGAGCGAGTGCACCGCGTCGGCCCAGTACTCGGCGATGCCGGCCGCGTGCTCGAGGATCTTCTGCTCCTTGAACACTTCCAACGTCGCCAGCGCCGCCGCGCAGGCGACCGGGTGGCCCGAATAGGTATAGCCGTGGAACAGCTCGATGCCCGCCGGCGCGTCCATGAAGGCGTCGTGGATGTACTGCTTGCTGAACACCGCGCCCATCGGAATGACGCCGTTGGTCAGGCCCTTGGCGGTGGTCATCATGTCCGGCTCGACGTCGAAGTAGTCCGCCGCGAACGGCGTCGTCAAACGCCCGAAGCCGGTGATCACCTCGTCGAAGATCAGCAGGATGCCGTGCTTGGTGCACAACTCGCGCAGGCGCTTCAGATAGCCCTTCGGCGGTATCAGCACGCCGGTCGATCCTGCCACCGGTTCGACGATGACGGCGGCGATGGTCGACGCGTCATGCAGCGCGACGATGCGTTCCAGTTCGTCGGCCAGCTCGGTGCCGTATTCCGGCTCGCCGCGTGTGTAGGCGTTCTTCTCAAGGTTGTGCGTGTGCGGCAGGTGGTCGACGCCGGGCAGCATCACGCCGTACGGCTTGCGGTTGCCGGCGATGCCGCCGACCGAGATGCCACCGAAGCCGACGCCGTGGTAGCCGCGTTCGCGGCCGATCAAACGGGTGCGGCTGGCGTCGCCGCGCGCCCTGTGGTACGCCAGCGCGATCTTCAGCGCGGTGTCGACCGCCTCCGAGCCGGAGTTGGTGTAGAAGACGTGGCCGAAGCGGTGGTTGGTGTAGTCCATCAGCTTTTCGGCCAGGTCGAAGGCGGCCGGATGGCCCATCTGGAAGGTCGGCGCGAAATCGAGCTGGCCGACCATCTCGCGCACGGCGGCGACAATCTTCGGCTGCGCGTGGCCGCACGGCACGCACCACAGGCCCGCCGTGCCATCGAGGATGGCGTTGCCGTCGACGTCCTTGTAGTACATGCCCTCGGCCGACACCAGCAGGCGCGGGTTGGTTTTGTAGTCGCGGTTATTCGTGAACGGCATCCAGAAGGACGCCATCGATTCCGGTCGTGATTCGTTCATGCATATCTCCTGTGGCGCCAAGCGGATTTTTTGACGAACCGTAAAAAAATTTACCAGTTGGCAAAATGATGATGCAATAATAGACAGCGCTACAACTATGGCACAGATACACAAATATCAAAACTGTCCAACCGTACCGGTGGCAAAAACAGTACAGTTTTGCTTTGAGTTGCCTTTGGAGTCAAGGATGGACCAAGCAAATCCTGCGATCGATCAACCGGACTGCCCGCCCGCCGCGGCGGGCTGGCCCGTCGTCGCCATAGAGCGCGGCGGCAAAGGCAGCCTGGTGGACCAGATCGTCTCGGCGGTCAGCGCCATGGTGGGCGCGCGGGAGTTGCGTATCGGAACCAAAATGCCATCGGTGCGGCAATTCGCCAAGTGTAATGGCGTCAGCACCTTTACAGTTGTCGAATCCTACGACCGCCTCGTCACGCTGGGGCTGCTGTCCTCGCGCCGCGGCTCCGGCTACTTCGTGGCGCGCCAGGACCTGCCGGCGGCGCTGCTG
>DATMSN010001108.1:0-1675 GCA_035565375.1 Duganella sp.
GACTCAGCCTGGGCCTGGGCCTGGGCATGGGCGGGCGTGGCCAACATGCCGTAGGCGCCGGCCAGGGCAAGGCTCATCAATCGTTGTTGAAATGGTGTTTTCATATGGTCTCCTTCTTTTTTTTAATGTGTGGCGCGGTTCGGCGGTGAGCCGAGGCGCCCGGGCTTGCGCACTGCTTTGTTGTACCGTTTCCCTCCATGGTGGGTGGTCGCCGCCCGGTTCGATCAGGCGCTTCGGGCCCCGCCGAGGCGGGTTGAAGACGGCGGCGCGTTGTACCCTGATGTTTAGTAAAACGATCGAACTAACTCAATGTAGCCATGGGATTGTCGAAGAACCAATAACATTTTATGCGCCACCGATATCCGAATTGATATCAGTCGGCACGGCGCCAGAGGGCGGCGCCGGCAAAATGGGAGCGGTATCATCCCGCTCCGCGCGGTTTGTCCGGAGTGGATTGTGGTTAAAAAGCGACCATCGCCAGCCAAATCCCGGGCTAAAAAACCGTTGGACATCCGAACAACCAACAGTTAGCATGAACGCCACGATGGTAGCGCATATCATTTGGCGGCCGAAAACGCTTGCGGCAGCCAGGACTGAAGCAGACTAAAAAAATGGAGATGGCTATGCAACATGAAGTTACGGTGCGCCCGAAAAAAATGCGGGCGTTGATGGCGCTTTGCATGCTGGCGATGGCGTTGCCGGCGGCCGCGCAGACTGCCCGCGCCACTCCCGGCGCGGCCGGTTCCAACCCCATCATCCGCGACAAATTCACGGCCGATCCCGCCCCGCTGGTGGTCGGCGATACCTTGTACTTGTACGTCGGCCATGACGAGGCGCAGCGCGACGAGATGTTCAATATGCGCGAATGGCTGGTCTACTCCACCAAGGACATGCGCACCTGGACCAGCCATGCGCCGGTGATGAACGTGAAGGATTTCAAGTGGGCCAAGGCCGACGCGTGGGCGTCGCAGGCGATCGAAAAGAACGGCAAGTTTTATTTCTACGCGGCGGTGGAACACGACGCCACCCATCCGGGCAAGGCGATCGCGGTGGCGGTGTCCGACAAGCCGACCGGCCCCTTCGTCGACGCGCGCGGCTCGGCGCTGGTCACCAACCAGATGACGCCCAAGGGCACCCACAGCTGGGAGGACATCGATCCGACCGTCTTCACCGACGACGACGGCACCACCTGGCTGGCATGGGGCAACCGCCAGTGCTATATCGCCAGGCTGAAGCCCAATATGACCGAGCTCGACGGCCCGATCCAGGAGATCACGCCGCCGCACTTCGAGGAGGGTCCGTGGCTGCACAAGCGCGGCAAGCTGTATTACCTGACCTACGCGTCGCTCGACCGCACCACGCAGCGCGACGAGCACGTCTCGTATTCGACGGCGCCGGCCATCACCGGTCCGTGGACCTATCGCGGACTGCTGACCGGTTCGGGCAAATACAGTTTCACCATCCACCCCGGCATCGCGCAGTTCAAGGACAACTGGTATCTGTTCCTGCATAACGCCACGCTGGCGATCGGCGACATGAACGGCGCCATCGGACGCCGCGCGGTCACGGTCGAACATCTGCAATACAACGCCGACGGCACCATGCGGCCGGTGGAGCAGACGGCGGCCGGTGTAACCGCTCCGCCGCCGGCGCGCTGAGGCGCGCGGCTAAGGAC
>DATMSN010001109.1:0-3018 GCA_035565375.1 Duganella sp.
ATGGCGCTGGCGGGACTGGCCGCTTTCGGCCTCACTGGTTGCGACGACGCGACCGGCAAGACCGAGGCGCCGGCGGCCGGCGGCGGCGGTCCGCCGATTTCGGCGGCCACCGTGGTCGAGAAAACCATCACCGAGACGCAGGAGTTCTCGGGTCGGCTGGAGGCGGTCGAGCAGGTGCAGATCCGTCCGCGCGTCAGCGGCTTCATCACCGCGATCAACTTCAAGCCGGGCAGCCAGGTCAAAAAAGGCGAGGTGTTGTTCGTCATCGACGCGCGCCCGTACCAGGCCGAAGCCAACCGCGCCGAGGCGGCCGCCAACTCGGCGCGCGCCAAGGCCGAACTGGCCAAGCTGGAATTGAACCGCGCCGAGAAACTGCTGGCCGATAAAGCCATCGCCCAGCGCGAATACGACGAGCGCGCGTCGAGCCAGAAGCAGCTGGACGCCGACGCCCGCGCCGCGCAGGCGCAGTACGAGGCGGCCAAGCTCAATCTGAGCTACACCCGCGTCGAATCGCCGATCAACGGCCGCGTGTCGAAGGCGGAAATCACGCTGGGCAACCTGGTCGACGCGTCGGCCGTGCTGACCTCGGTGGTCTCGCTGGACAACATCTACGCCTCCTTCGACGGCGACGAGGACACCTATCTGCGCGTCGGCGCCGCCGCCCACAAGGGCGATCCGGCCGTCGTCAAGATCGGCCTGGCCAACGAGACCGGCTTCCCGCACGAGGGCAAGCTCGAATTCGTCGACAACCAGCTCGATCCGCGCAGCGGTTCGGTGCGCATGCGCGCGACGCTGGCCAACAAGGACGGCGCGCTGGTGCCCGGCCTGTTCGCCCGCGTGCAGTTGGCCGGCACCAGCGGCGCCAAGCCCACGCTGCTGATCAACGAGCGCGCCGTCAGCACCGACCAAAGCCGCAAGTTCGTGTTCGTGGTCGGCGCCGGCAACAAGGCCGAATACCGTGCCGTCACGCTGGGCCCGCAGGTCGACGGCATGCGCGTGGTGCGCGAAGGCCTGAAGCCGGGCGATAAGATCGTCGTCAACGGCCTGCAGCGCGTGCGTCCCGGCGCGCCGATCTCGCCGACGCTGGTGCCGATGGATTCCGATCCGCTGGCCGCCAACGTCGCCAAGCCCGAAGCCAAGCCTGACGCCAAAAAAGATGAAAAAGTCGCCGTAGTCGCGAACAAGACCGGCACCTCCAAGGAATAAGAATATGAACATCTCTCGATTTTTTGTCGACAAGCCGATTTTCGCGGCCGTACTGTCGATCATTATCTTCGTCGGCGGCCTGATATCGATCTTCAAGCTGCCGATCTCGGAGTACCCGGACGTGGTGCCGCCATCGGTGGTGGTGCGCGCGCAGTATCCGGGCGCCAACCCGAAGATCATCGCCGAAACCGTGGCCGCGCCGCTTGAGGAACAGATCAACGGCGTCGAGAACATGCTCTACATGTCCTCGCAAAACACCTCGGACGGCGCGCTGGCGCTGACCGTCACCTTCAAGATCGGCACCAACGTCGAGCAGGCCGAAACGCAGGTGCAAAACCGCGTCCAGCGCGCGCTTCCGCGTCTGCCGGAAGAGGTGCGCCAGATCGGCGTGACGACCGTCAAGTCGTCGCCCAACCTGACCATGGTGGTCCACCTGTTGTCGCCGAACGGCCGTTACGACGACCTGTATCTGCGTAACTACGCGGTGCTCAACGTCAAGGACCAACTGGCCCGCCTGCAGGGCATGGGCGAGGTGCAGCTGTTCGGCGCCGGCGACTACGCCATGCGCGTCTGGCTCGATCCGCAAAAGGTCGCCCAGCGCGGCCTGACCGCCGGCGACGTCGTCGATTCGATCCGCGAGCAGAACGTGCAAGTGGCGGCCGGTGTGATCGGCCAGGGCCCGAGCAAGGGCGCCGACTTCCAGCTGACCGTCAATACCCACGGCCGCCTGCAAAGCGAGGAAGAGTTTGGCGACATCGTCGTCAAGACCAACACCGACGGCGCCGTCACCCGGCTGCGCGACGTGGCGCGCCTGGAGATGGGCTCGAACTCCTACGCGCTGCGCGCGCTGCTGAACAATAAATCGGCCGCCGCGATTCCCATTTTCGAGGCGCCCAACGCCAACGCGCTGCAGCTGTCGGCCGACGTGCGGGCGACGATGGAACGCCTGTCGAAAGATTTCCCGGAAGGCGTCACTTACGACATCGTATATGACCCGACCCAATTCGTGCGGGAGTCGATCCGCTCCGTGATCCACACTTTGGTCGAAGCGATCATCCTGGTGGCGCTGGTGGTGATCATCTTCCTGCAAACCTGGCGCGCGTCGGTGATCCCGCTGCTGGCCGTTCCGGTCTCGGTGGTCGGTACCTTCGCCGTGATGCTGGCCTTCGGCTTCTCGATCAACACGCTGTCGCTGTTCGGCCTTGTGCTGGCCATCGGTATCGTGGTCGATGACGCGATCGTGGTGGTGGAGAACGTCGAACGTAACATCCACGACGGCCTGGCGCCGCGCGAGGCGACCATCCAGGCGATGAAAGAGGTGAGCGGTCCGATCATCGCCATCGCCCTGGTGCTGTGCGCCGTGTTCGTGCCGATCGCTTTCGTCTCCGGCCTGTCCGGCCAGTTCTACAAGCAGTTCGCGCTGACCATCGCCATTTCGACCGTGATCTCGGCATTCAGCTCGCTGACCCTGGCGCCGGCCCTGGCCGCCGCGCTGCTTAAACCGCACGACGCGCCGAAAGACGCGCTGACCCGCGGCATGGACAAGGTGTTCGGCCGCTTCTTCGGCTGGTTCAACCGCTTCTTCAACCGCGCCTCGGATAACTATGGCAAGGGCGTGACCGGCGTGTTGAAACGCAAAGGCGGTTCGCTGGTCGTGTACGCGGTGCTGGCCGTCGCCGCCGGCTTCATGTTCAAGCTGGTGCCACCGGGCTTCGTTCCGGCGCAGGACAAGCAGTACCTGATCGGCTTCGCCCAGTTGCCGGACGCCGCCTCGCTGGACCGCACCGACGCCGTGATCCGCAAGATGTCGGA
>DATMSN010001110.1:0-2439 GCA_035565375.1 Duganella sp.
GTCGGCCACCGGGGCCGACTCGAACGGCGTGGCGTGCGACAGGCGGCTGCCCGGCTGCAGCGGTTCGCCGCGCTTGTACTTGCCGGTCAGGAAGCCGCCGGCCAGCGGGCTCCAGATCGTCAGGCCGACGTCCTGGTCCACGCACAGCGGCACGATTTCATGTTCGAGCTCGCGCGCGGCCAGGTTGTAATAGCCCTGGTAGACGACGAAACGCTCGAGGTTGCGGCGCTCGGACACGCCCAGCGCCTTGGCCAGCTGCCAGGCGGCGAAGTTGGACACGCCCAGATAGCGGATCTTGCCGCTGCGCACCAGGTCGTCGAGCACGCGCAGCGTTTCCTCGATCGAGGTGCGCGGATCGAACCCGTGCAGGTGGTAGATGTCGATGTAATCGGTCTGCAGGCGGGCCAGGCTCTCGTCGACGGCGGCGATCAGGTGGTGGCGGGTCGAGCCGACCTGGTTGGGGTCCTCGCCGGTGCGCCAGCGGCCCTTGGTGCCGATGATGGTCGAATGGCGGCGGCCCTTGAGCGCCGCGCCCAGCAACTCCTCGCCCTGGCCGTTCTTGTAGACGTCGGCCGTGTCGAAGAAATTGACGCCGTGGTCGAGCGCCATGTGCACCATGTTGGTCGCCTCCGATCCGCCGACCACGCCGAACTCCGACCAGTTGCGGTCGGGCGCGCCCAGGAACGCGCCCTGCTCGCCGAACGTCATGGCGCCGAAACAGACTTCCGACACGGATAAACCGGTGTTGCCCAGATAACGATATTTCATGCTTGTCCTTGTTTTGGTTGAGGTATTTGGTTGATGTAAAAAGATATTTCCGTGGCGCCGGCTCAGGCGGCCGGCGACATCACTTCCCAGTGCCGCTCGCGCGCCAGCCGGCGCATCGCCTCCTGTGGATACACGGCCACGCCGCGCCCCACCGCGCCGAGCATGTCGGCGTCGGAGATGTGGTCGCCGTAGGCGCTGCACTGGCCGGCGTCGACCCCGCGCCGCGCGCAGTACTGGCGCACCAGGCGCGCCTTGCCGGCGCCGATCGCCTGCGCCAGCAGGCGCCCGGTGTAGTGGTCGTCGACCACCTCCGGCTCGGAACACAGGTAGGCGTCCACGCCGAGCCGGTCCATGACCGGATAGATGATGTCGCGCATCGCGCCCGACACCGCCACCACCTCGTCGCCGGCGGCCTGGTGCGCCTTGAGGCGGCGCACCACGTCCATCTGGTAGGGGACGGCCATGGCGTCGAAGAAGGCCTGCGCGTGGCGCCGCACCTCCGACTGGCGGTGGCCGCAGTACAGCGAGTAGTAATAGCGGTTGATGTCCTCGCGCGTCGCGCCCATGCCGATCCGCTGGTCGATGGTGTCCATGATGCGCTGGTAGCTGGCGTGCGTGGGGTCCTCCACCCGCGCCAGAAACACCCGCAGGAAGGAGAACATGCTCTTCATCGCGATCAGCGTCTCATCCACATCGAAAAAAGCGATAGCCATGCGCCGTCCCCTCCGCTCAGGCCGCCAACGCGGGGGCTTCCGCGCCGGCCTGCCGCTGGCCGCCGCAGGCCGTGTTGGCCAGCGCCGACTCCTTCTCGTCGATGTACTGGCTCGAATAGGCGCAGTAGTTGCTGCGCACCACGGCCACCAGCAGATCGTTCTGGTAGAACGAGATCTCGCAGTCGACCTTCAGATAGCGTCCCGGCTTGCGCGCCTGCGACAAGGCGCGGAACACGATCGTCACCGGCAGCGGGAAGGCGAACTGCTTGAATTCCGTGTTGAGCGAATTGAGCACGAAATAGCAGCTGCCGCAATCGTCGCCGTCGAGCAAGTGGTATTCGGAGGTCGAGATCAGCATCTGCCGGCCGGCCTCGGTCAGCACGATGCCCTGGATATGCTGTCCGGTCGCGTGGTCGTTGAGCAGCTCGCCCGAATCGCGGATCGACAGCTGGGCGACGTAAGTGCCGTCCGGCTGCGCCACGGGCCTGGTGATCAGCACGTTCTCGCGCTTGTGCTTGTGCACGCTACGCTGGTGCAGCGGATCGCACTGGTCCAGGATCTGCGTCATGTTCTGCACCCGCACGCCGCCCTTGCGCCGGCGTTCCATCAGGTTGACCAGGCCGACGAATCGGTCGTGCTCGACGCCCTGGCCGATGACGATCTGGTCCCCCTCCGGCGCCACGCCCTGCCAGATTTCCCGCTCCAGCTCACTGACGGTCAGCACATGCTGCTTGTCACTCGCGAACTTCTTGAAATGATCCCCAACGACAACGATATAAGACATACATTTCCCCTTTCATGAACACAACAAAAAAGCAGATCCCCAGCAAAACTTCGTAGTTTCTAGTTATTGGCCGCCACCACGTTGGCGCGGCCGTAGCGCAGCGCCACCAGCAGGCCGGCGAAGGTGATCAAGGCCCCCACCGCCGGCACCATGGCCAGCCCCAGGCCCGAGGCG
>DATMSN010001111.1:0-2709 GCA_035565375.1 Duganella sp.
TCGATGGCCGCGTTCAGCGCCAGCAGGTTGGTCTGGTAGGCGATGTCGTCGATGATGTTGATCTTCTGCGCGATCTGCTTCATGGCCGCGACGGTGGCCTTGACCGCCTCGCCGCCCTCGGTGGCCTCGGCCGCCGCGCGGCTGGCCATGGTGTCGGTCACCTTGGCGTTGTCGGTGTTTTGCGCCACCGACGCCGTCATCTGCTCCACCGACGCCGAGGTTTCCTCGACGCCGGCGGCCTGCTCGCTGGCCGCCTGCGCCAGCGAGTTGGCCGTCGCGCTGACCTCCTCGGAGGCGGCCGCCAGGCCCTCGGCGTTGGCGTTGACCTCCGACACCACCTGCGCCAGCTTGGCGACGGTGTTGTTGGCATATTTTTTCAGCTCGCCGAACGCGCCCTCGTACGGCTTGTCGATGGTCTGCGTCAGGTCGCCCTCGGACATCGCGCCCATGACCCGCACCACGTCGTCGATGCTGGCGCCGGTGGTGGTGGCGAGCTGGTTCAAGCCCTCGCCCATCTCGCGCTGGAATCCCTGCAGGCCGTTGAGGTCGATGCGCGCGGCGAAGTTGCCGCGGTTGGCCGCCTCCACCACCGCGCGCTGGCCGTCGATCACTTGCTTCAGTTTGCCCACCATCTGTTTGACGTTGAGCAGCAGGCTGCCGCGGTCGCCCGGCTTGGTCTGCACCTCCCCGCTGAGGTCGCCGTCGGAAATGCGCCGCATCACCTCGGCCGCGTAGCTCGGCTCGCCGCCCAGGGTCTTGACCAGGCTGGCGGTGATCAGCCACGCCAGCATGATCGCCGCCAGCACCGCCGCCACCGACAGCGTGATGATCACGGTGCGCGTGGTCTCGTAGTTGGCGTTGGCGGTGAGGCGCTCCTGGTCCATCAGTTCGTTCTGGTACTTGACCAGCGTGTCGAGCGATGCCAGGTAGCTGCTATTGACGATGGCAAATTGTTCCTTCAGGTAGACCACCGCCTTTTTGGGATCGCTTTTCATCAACTCGTACATCTCGTTGTACGCCGGATTGAGCAGGCTGTTCTTGTCGATAATGTCTTTGAACATCTGGCGCGCCTTGGGCAGGGTCAGCAGCTTGTCGAGCTTGGCCAGCGCCTCGCCCACCTTGACCCGGTTGCCCTCCGCGATCGCGCGGTATTTTTCGCGCTCCTCGTCGCTGCTGGCCAGCAGCATGCTGCGCATCTGGCGGGCGTTGTCGAGCGTGTGCATGGCCGCCTCGTTGGCCAGCAGGACCTTCGGATAGCGGTCCTCCATGATCAAATCCCTGTCCTGGTCCATCGCCGCCATGCGCTGCATGCTGACCACCGACAGCACCAGCAACAGTAGAACAACCGCGCCGAATCCCAAGGCGAGCCGGATCGCCACCTTCATGTTTGCAAACATAATTTCTCCTAGAGCGGATGCATCGCCGCTGCGCGCACGGCACGCGGGCGATCGTTCGTGGACAAGCGAAAATGCATTGGCGGGGAACTGCCGTGGAGACTAGCGACATACAAGCGGCGTTTCGGCTCGTCGTTGAATGGGGCTTGGGAGTTGCAAGCCATCTCGTGCCGTGCCCGTTGCGGGCGTGAGGAGAAATCCAACACCATCGCGACCACATTCCCTTTCGAAATGCGCAACAACCAAACCAAAGTCTGATCTTGATCATGTCACGTTCGCGTTACGTGTGGCAAGTATTTTCCGGGATGGCGTGTGGCGGGGGGAGGGCGGTGCGTTTCGCATACGCCCTTGTGGCACAAGGGCGTATGCGTGACGGCGGGTGACTTGCGGCATGTAAGCCGCGCGTGGCGAGCGTGGTTTTTTGTGCGTATGGCGGGCGTTTCAGCCGGTCCTGGCCGACAGGTAGCGGCCCGCCAGCAGACCGCCCGCCGCTGCCAGCACCAGCGCCGTGGTGCTGCCGGAAAACCCCATCACATTGCTGGCGACGATGGTGCCGGCCTTGGGCGCGGCCAGCTGCAAACGGCGCCGCGTCATGCGCGCGCCCATCTCGCTCAGGCGGTCCTTGTCGAGCAGGCGTTCGGCGCGCGGCAGTAGCACGGTTTCCTCGTCGGCCACGTGGTGCATGACTTTTTGCATCAGTTCCAGCAGCAGGCGGTCGTGCTCGGGGCCGGCGGTCTTGTCGGCGCGCAGCGCGGCGATCAGCTGGCGCACCGTCCCGCTCCCCGAGGCTTGCGCTATATCAAACGCGCTCAAACACCGGTCATGCCGCGCGCGGGGCCGATGCGCGTGGCCTTGAACGCGCCGGCGCGCCACGCCAGCAGCGCCAGTCCCAGCATCAGCAACATCCAGCTGCCCGGCTCCGGCACCGGCGCCAGCGCGCCGCCCTGGCCGACCAGATAGCTGAAGCCGTAGATGCCGCCGTCCAGCGTGAAGGTCAGCAGCAGGTCGAGCGTGTTGGCGTTGATGACGCCCAGATCGAGCACATGGCCGTTGAACACGGCGTCGGCCTCGGCCAGCGTGGTGAAGCTGCCCGCATACAGCGACACGCCGCCGTTGGCGACGGCGAAGCTGAAGCTGCTGTCGAAGCCGGGCGAGAAGAACGGCCGCACCAGTCCCAGCAACAGGTGCTTGCCGGCGCTGAACGGCAAGCTCAATTCGGCGCTCGCGGTCATGGGGAAGAACGCGGCCGCCATGGTGCCGGCGGCCAGCGTGTCCGCGTTGGCGAACGCCGCCGCCACCTCGGCCGACGAGGCGG
>DATMSN010001112.1:0-3307 GCA_035565375.1 Duganella sp.
GCGTTGAGCCGGAAGCCGAATTCCTCAGGCGCCGGCTCCGTGCCCGCCGCGCCGAACACCCTTTCCAGTATCAGCTCGCCGAGCGCCGACTTGAAGTGTCCCGACTCCCAGTACCACCGCGTGCCGCGAACGATGTCGCCCCTGGCCGGGATAGCCTCGCATTGCGGCCTGCCATAGCCGCTGAAGTCCCACAGCACCACGCGCGCGCCGGGATGCGCGCCGTTGAAGCGGGCGACCTCGCGCAGCAGCCGCAACTTCCACTGTTCGAACACGGGCCACAATCCGGTCTGCTCCATCATCACCATCAGCTGCGCGTGGTAGGGGTAGATAATGAGATGAATATCGGTCTTCTCGCGCGCGGCGGCGTCCAGCAATCCGCCCAGTTCGCGCCACTCGGAGGAACTGTCGCCGCGCGACCGCGCGATGCCATGCGGCGCCAGCGAAAAGCTCCTGGCGTTCTCCAGCGCGCGCTGCTGAAAGAGCGAGTGGTAGCCGTCCTCGCGCGCGAAGCGCAGATAGTCGTACAGCGGATTGAAGCCGCGCGCGGTCATGGTGCCGGCGTCCGGATCGCGCTGTATCCCGAGCGTCTTCACCGCGTCGAGCAAGGCGTTCAGCGAGAACAGGGTGTCGACCTTCCAGCGCTGGCTGGCCAGCCCGGTGGGCGGCGATTTCGCCGGGGCCTCCACGCTGTCCGGATCAAGCAGGAAATCGAAGAAGTCCACCCCCAGCAGCAAGGTCGACGGCGCCGCGCCGGCCGCCCGCAAATACTCGAACTGCTCGCGCGAGGTGCCGACGCCGGTTCCCGGTATCGCCAGGTTGTACGCCGGGCGCTTGGCCGCGCCCAGTTGTTCGCTGTCGGGATCGATGCCGACGTCGACGCGGGAATTGCCCATCAAAACCGTGGCCGGTCGCAACGCCCGCGCGCCGGCGAGCTTGATCTCCGATTGAAAATGCTCGGGACGCGGCTTGACCGCATTGAAGCCGGCGATGTCGACCAACCGGAACAGGCGATAAGGATCGACCACCACCCCAAACAGGACGACCAGCAGCACGCCCGCCAGCAGCGCAGCGGCCATCCACTTGATAAACCCGGCGTAGCTGCGGTCCCCGGCCATGCGCGCTTCCTAAAATTGAAAATACAAAAACTCGGCGGGCCGTCCCAGCGACAACAGGCAGGCCAGCATCAGCACACTGACCACCACCGCCCAGCGCCGGTTGGGCAGCCACGCCAGCGGCAAGGCGGGCAAGGCCCGCAAGCCGCCCGCCGCCGCGTGATAGTCCAGCGCGGGCTCGTAACGCCGCATGATTTGCTGCGTGTTCGGCAGCAGGAAGCAGATCGCCGCCGCCACCAGCACCCACAACCAGGTCTGCACGAAGCGCGTGCCGCCGCCAACGTAAAAGGTCACGCCCAGCTTGTCCAACAAGGGCTGGAGCGCGTGCAGATGCGCGGCCAGCGGTTCCGGCAGCGCGATGCCGCCATGGCCCCACATGGCGCCGACGATCGTCATCGCGCGCGAAAAATCGGTGGCGCGGAAAAACACCCACGCGAAACAAACGGCGGCGAAGGTCAGCGCCATGCTGGCCAGCCGCCATGCCAGCGATCCGGTGGGCAGGCGCAGACGCGCGGCCAGCGCGGCCCACGCGTGGTTGACCATCAGGTAGCCGCCATGCAGCAGGCCCCACACGGCAAAGTTCCAGCCGGCGCCGTGCCACAACCCTCCCAGCAGCATGGTCAGCATCAGATTCAGGTAGCGGCGCACGGTGCCGCACCGGCCGCCGCCAAGCGGGATGTATAGATAGTCGCGCAGGAAGCGCGACAGCGTCATGTGCCAGCGGCGCCAGAAGTCGATGATGCTGACCGACTTGTACGGCGAATCGAAATTGAGCGGCAGGCGGATGCCGAAGAGGCGCGAGATGCCGATCGCCATGTCCGAGTAGCCGGAAAAATCGAAATACAGCTGGAAGGCGTAAGCCAGCACGCCGCCCCACGCCACCAGCAAGCCTTGCGGGTCGGACTGGTTGAAAAAGAAGTTCGCGTGCGGCGACAGGTTATCGGCGATCAGCACCTTCTTGGCCAGGCCGATGGCGAAGATGCTCAGGCCGACCGCGACGTTGGCGGCCGACAGGCGATAGCTGTCCCGGCGTTCGAACTGCGGCATCATCTCGGCGTGATGCAGCACCGGGCCGGCGATCAGGTGCGGGAAATAGGTGATGAACAGCAGGTAATGCAGGAAGCGGTATTCCTTCACCTTGCCCTGGTAGGTGTCGACCAGAAAGGCGATCTGCGTGAAGGTGTAAAACGAGATCCCGATCGGCAGCACCACATGCCACAGCGGCCAGTTCGTGCCGCCGACGGCATTGACGCCGGAGATGAAAAAGTCCGCGTATTTGAAGTAACACAGCAGCAGCAAATTGGCGGCGACGGCCAGCGCCAGCCAGCGCGATTTGGCCGCGCCGGCGCCGTGGCCGATGCGCCGGCCCACCACGTAGTTGAAGCCGATCGAGGCGAGCAGCAAGGGAATGTATTCGACGCTCCACCAGCCGTAGAAAAACAGCGAGGCCGCCGCCAGCCAGGCGGCCGCCATGCTCTGGCTGCGCCGCGCCAGCGTAAAGTATCCCAGCGCTGTGATCGGCAGAAACAGCAGGATGAAGCTGAACGAATTGAAGAGCATATCGGTCCGGCATGGCTGGAGGGAAAGGCGTACACGACGCGGCGCACGCGGTCCGGCCATGCTAAGGTGAAATTATCTAATTGTCTATCAAAAAGAACACCATCTTCGGCACCGCGATTCGCGGCTATACTTCGTCCCATGAGCGCCAAGGTGGAACAGCTATTCGTCAAGACCCGTCACGGCGCACCCATGAATGCCGCCGATGCGCTGACGCTGGTCGCCGGCCTTGGCGTCGACGGCGACATCAACGCGCACCGGCTCAGTCCACGACAGATCCTGGTGACCGTCGCCTCGGAGCTGGCGGCGTTGTCCCTGCCGGCCGGCGCGTTGCGCGAGAACCTCGTCATCTCGACCGCCGAGGCGGCGCACTTCAAGCCCGGCGGCGCGCTCATCGGTGCCGGCGGCCTCGAGATCCGCCTGACGATGTACTGCGAGCCTTGCAAGCAACTGCTGCCGCTGGTAGCCGGCCTGGCCGGCATGATCGGCCGGCGCGGCATCCTCGGCGTGGTCGTCGGCGGCGGTCAATTGCAACGCGGCCAAGCGCTCGAAATGATCCCCGGCCGCCACCCCGCCCTGCCGGAATCGCCCTACCAGAAGTTTCTCGATTTCATACCGACGATACCGCGCGGGAAGGT
>DATMSN010001113.1:0-5888 GCA_035565375.1 Duganella sp.
ACGCCCGGGCGGCCGTCGTCACGCCCGCGCATCAAAGCCCGCTGTGCGTGTCGCTGTCGCTGCCGCGCCGTTTGGCGCTGCTCGACTGGGCGGCGCGCAACGACGCCTGGATCGTCGAAGACGACTACGACGGCGAATACCGCTACGTTGGCCGTCCGCTGCCGGCGTTGAAAAGCCTGGACGGCGTCGGCCGCGTGCTCTACGCGGGCACCTTCAGCAAGGTGCTGTTCCCGGCGATCCGGCTGGCCTACCTGGTGGTGCCGCTGGCGCAGGTGGCGCGTTTCGAGGCAGTCTGCGAAACCTTCGCCGCCGGCGGACCAGCGCTGACCCAGGACATCGTCGCCGGCTTCATGAACGAAGGCCATTTCGCCCGCCACATCCAGCGCATGCGGCGTCTGTACGGCGAGCGCCGGCAGATGGTGGCGGCCGAACTGACGAAGATACTGGCCCGGCATCTGCACATCGACACGCAACCGGGCGGCATGCATCTGGTGCTGCGCATGCCGGGCCGGCACACCGACCGCACGCTGGCGGCCCGCATGCGCCAGGACGGCATGTTCGCCCTGGCGCTGTCGGAATGCAGCGCGCTGCCGCACGCGGCGTCGGCGCTGCTACTGAGCTTTACCAATATCGAGACGCAGCGCAGCGCGCGCGAACTGGGGCAGCGGATACTGCGGCTGGCATGAGCGCGGCACGGAATCTTGGCCCAGTAAGATTGACCGATCTTGGCTCTTCTGGACTAAGCCATGAAAACGCACAATACGGCTATTCGCAATCAACCAGGGAATCGCCATGACCGCACGCCTCGACATCTTCAATCTCGCCCCCGAAGCCTACAAAGGACTGGGCGCCGTTAAAAACGCCTTGCGGGAGTCCGGCCTGCCGCGCGAGCTGCTGGAACTGGTCAATCTGCGCGTGTCGCAGATCAACGGCTGTGCCTATTGCATCGATATGCACTCGCGCGACCTGCTGACGCACGGCGTCAGCATCGACAAGGTCGTGCTGGTGCCGGTGTGGCGGGAGGCGGAAGCGCTGTTCACCGACAAGGAGCGCGCGGCGTTGGCGTGGGCCGAGTCGGTGACGCGCGTGGCCGACACCAACGTGCCCGACGCCGACTACCAGCAGGCCGCCGCGGTGCTGGGCCAAAAGGAGCTGGCCGACCTGACGATGGCCGTGGCGCTGATGAATGCTTTCAACCGCATCGGTGTCGGCATGCGCCTGGTGCCGGCGGCGCTGGCCGGATAGTCCCGGCGCGCGGCTTTTGATCGCGGGAAGGAGTGTTGTTGGCGGCCGCTCGTGTGCTACCCTTGGGCTTCCCCCATCGCTAGAGGAGCCCCCCGCGCATGCCCCACAATATCAGCCTGATCACCACAATCGCAGCGGCACTGGGCTTCGGCCTGGTGTTCGGCTACCTTGCAACGCGCCTCAAGCTACCGGCGCTGGTTGGTTATCTGGCTGCGGGTATCATGCTGGGACCCGCCACGCCCGGCTTCGTGGCCGATGCGGCGCTGGCCTCGCAGCTGGCCGAAATCGGCGTGATGCTGATGATGTTCGGCGTCGGCCTGCACTTCTCGCTCGACGACCTGTGGGCGGTGCGCAAGGTGGCGCTGCCCGGCGCGGTGCTGCAAATCGCCGTCGCCACGGCGCTCGGCATGGCGCTGGCCCATTTCTGGGGCTGGAGCATCGGCGGCGGTTTGGTGTTCGGCCTGGCGCTGTCGGTGGCCAGCACCGTGGTGCTGCTGCGCGCGCTGGAGGAACGCGGCATCCTCGATACGTTCAACGGCCGCATCGCGGTCGGCTGGCTGGTGGTCGAGGATCTGGTCACCGTCATGGTGCTGGTGCTGCTGCCGGCGCTGGCCGGCTCGCTCGGCGGCGTGACGACCGACGCCCACGGCATGGCCATCCCGGCCGGCGAAGTCGATTTGTGGGGCACGCTGGCCATCACGCTGGGCAAGGTCGGCGCCTTCATCGCGCTGATGCTGGTGGTCGGCCGCAAACTGTTCCCGTGGCTTCTTTGGCAGGTGGCGCGCACCGGCTCGCGCGAGCTGTTCACGTTGTGCGTGATCGCCGCCGCCGTCGGTATCGCCTACGGCTCGACGCATTTCTTCGGCGTCTCTTTCGCGCTGGGCGCGTTCTTCGCCGGCATGGTGCTGCGCGAGTCCGAGCTGGCGCACCGCGCCGCGCAGGAGTCGCTGCCGCTGCGCGACGCGTTCGCGGTGCTGTTCTTCGTTTCGGTGGGCATGCTGTTCGAGCCGACCATCGTGACGCAGCAGCCGCTCAAACTGCTGGCCGTGGTGGCCATCATCGTGTTCGGCAAATCGCTGGCGGCCTTCGTGCTGGTGGTGCTGCTGCGCTATCCGGCCAAGACGGCGCTGATGGTGTCGGCCAGCCTGGCGCAAATCGGCGAGTTCTCCTTCATCCTGGCGGCGCTGGGATTGTCGCTCAAGCTGATGCCGATCGAGGGCCAAAGCCTGATCCTGGCCGGCGCCATCATCTCGATCGCCCTCAATCCGGTGGTGTTCCGTTTCACCAAACCGATCGAGCGCTGGCTGACCAGGGACGGTACGGCGGTGTCGAGGTTCGAGCGCACCGCCGATCCACTGGCCGAGCTGCCGATGTCGGTGCCGCACGAGCATCTGGACGGACAGGTGGTGCTGGTCGGCTACGGCCGCGTCGGGCGCCGCATCGCCGAGGTGCTGGTCAAGCACGGCATCCCGTTCGTGGTGGCGGAACAGAACCGCGAGATCGTCGACCAGCTGCGCAAGGACGGCATGCACGCGGTGGCGGGCAACGCCGGCGAGCCGGCGGTGCTGATCCAGGCGCACATCGCGCGCGCCGGCATGCTGGTGATCGCGACGCCCGATACCTTCCATGTGCGGGCGATGGTGGAGACGGCGCGTTTGCTCAATCCGAATATCAAGACCGTGGTGCGTACCCACGGCGACGAGGAGGCGGAGCTTTTGCGCAGCGAATTGGCCGGCAAGATCTTCATGGGCGAGGAGGAGCTGGCCAAGGGGATGACCGAGTTCGTCGTCAACAATTTCGAGCGCAGGAGCGGCGGGCATTAGGCCGCTGGCGGCCCACGCCAAATCACAAACTGGCGGCCAACTCCGCGCCTTCCTTGATCGCGCGCTTGGCGTCCAGCTCCGCCGCCAGCGCGGCGCCGCCTATCTTGCGGAAGCGCGGCCACGACGGATTCGCCTTCACTTCCTCCTCCGACGGCATCAACTCGGTCAGGCTGTCCTGTCCCGCGCACACCACCACGTTATCCACCGACAGCAGGCGCTGTTCGCCGCCGACCGTGATGTGCAGCCCCTGATCGTCGATCCGGTCGTACTGCACGCCGGCGAGCATCACCACGCCATTGCGCGCGAGCACGGCGCGGTGCACCCAGCCCGAGGTCTTGCCCAGCCCCGCGCCCGGCTTCGACGTCTTGCGCTGCAACAGATACAACTGCCGCACCGGCTGCGGCGTCTCCGGCGCGACCAGGCCGCCCGGCGTGTCGCCCTTCAGGCTCACGCCCCACTCCCTGGCCCAGACATCCAGCGCCAGCGGCAGCGGGTGCCTTGGATCGTGCAGCAGATATTCGCCGACATCGAAGCCGATGCCGCCGGCGCCGATGATGGCCACGCGCTTGCCGACCGGCGCCTTGTTCTGCAACACGTCGATATACGACAGCACCTTCGGATGATCGATGCCCTCGATCGGCGGACGCCTCACCTTGATGCCGGTGGCGACGACCACCTCGTCGTAGCCGCCGGCGACCAGCTGCTCGCGCGTGACGCGCACGCCCAGCTTGAGCTTCACGCCGGTCAAATCGATCTGGCGACGGAAGTAGCGTATCGTCTCGGCGAATTCCTCCTTGCCCGGTATCCGCATGGCGATCTTGAACTGGCCGCCGACGCTGTCGCTGGAATCGAACAAGGTCACGTCGTGGCCGCATTCGGCCGCCACCGTCGCCGCCGACAATCCCGCCGGTCCGGCGCCGACCACCGCCACGCGGCGCGGCTTGGCCGCCGGCGCGTACACCAGTTCCGTCTCGTGGCACGCGCGCGGGTTGACCAGGCAGCTGGCGCGCTTGTTGGCGAAGGTGTGATCGAGGCAGGCCTGGTTGCAGCCGATGCAGGTGTTGATCTCGTCGGCCTTGCCCTGCGCCGCCTTGGCGACGAACTGCGAATCGGCCAGGAAGGGGCGCGCCATCGATATCATGTCGGCGTCGCCGCGCTGCAGGATGGCTTCCGCCTCGGCCGGCATGTTGATGCGGTTCGACGCCACCACCGGTATCGCCACCTCCAGCCGCAACCGGCCGGCCAGGCTGGCGAAGGCGGCGCGCGGCACCGAGGTGACGATGGTCGGCACCCGCGCCTCGTGCCAGCCGTAGCCGCTGTTGAGGATCGTGGCGCCGGCATGCTGCAGCGCCTTGGCCACGGCCACCACGTCCTCCCAGGTGTTGCCGCCGTCGACCAGGTCGAGCAGCGAATGGCGGTACATGATGATGAAGTCATGCCCGACTTCGGCGCGGATGCGCTTGACGATTTCCACCGGCAGCCGCATGCGGTTCTCGATGCCGCCGCCCCAGCGGTCGGTGCGCAGGTTGGTGCGCGCGCACAGGAACTGGTTGAGCAGATAGCCTTCGCTGCCCATCACCTCGATGCCGTCGTAGCCCGCCTCGCGCGCCAGCCTGGCGCAGCGGGCGTAGTCGCGTATCGTCCCCTCGATGCCGGCCTCCGTCAGCGCGCGCGGCTTGAACGGCGAGATCGGCGATTTTTTCTCCGACGCCGACACCACGAACGGTTGATACCCGTAGCGGCCCGCGTGCAGGATCTGCATCAGGATCTTGCCGCCTTCCTCGTGCACCGCGCTGGTGACGCGGCGGTGATTGTGCACGTCGCCCTTGAAGTTGAGCGTACCTCCAAAGGGTAGCAGCCATCCGGAGCGGTTGGGGGAGATGCCGCCCGTGACGATCAAACCCACTCCGCCGCGCGCGCGCTCGCGATAGAATGCCGCGAGTTTGCCGTAGTTGTAGAAGCGGTCCTCAAGACCGGTGTGCATCGATCCCATGACGACGCGGTTGCGCAGCGTGGTGAAGCCGAGATCGAGGGGCGCGAGCAGGTGGGGGTATGGTGAAATTGTCATTATGGTTATTAGAGTTAGACGTGAGTGTCCGCATTAAAACCCAATTCTCTAGACCCGGGCTTCTAAAGCCCCGCCACCGCGTAAATTTGTAACGTGATGGCGCTTTGCTTGTATTCTGCCACCCTTTCCCTTACGCTGGAACGATGATCCGATTCCTTCTGTTTTTGTTGTTAGGTGTGGCTGCCCCGGTGGCGATGGCACAAGCACCTAAGCTTGAACTACCCAAGCTGGAGGTCTCTGTCAATCGCGTGGACGCCGAGGCGCGGCACATGTACGAAGTGGACGCCACCGCGACGGTGGCGGCGCCACTGCCCAAGGTATGGCGCATCCTGACCGGCTACGAGCGCATGGCCGAGTTCGTGCCGGATCTGGAATCGTGCAAGGTCCTGTCACGCAACGGTAATGAAGTGATCATCGAACAATTCGGCGTGGCGCGCTTTCTGTTCATGTCCCGGACCATCCATCTGATCGTGCGGGCCACCGAGCAGCCGATGTCGTCGATCGACATCTCGCTGATCTCGGGCGACATGAAACACTACGAGTCGCGCTGGGAATTGATACCGGTGCCCGAAACCGGCGGCACCAAAATCGTCTACAGCGGCCGGCTGCTGCCGAACTTCTATGTGCCCGGCATCCTGGGCGCGAACATGATACGCAGCGACATCGAGCACATGATGAACGCCGTGGTGGCGCGCATCGACCGCCGCGACGACGCGTCCAGGCGCGGCGGCCAGACGCCGTCCGTGCAGGCC
>DATMSN010001114.1:0-5504 GCA_035565375.1 Duganella sp.
GGCGCGCGCGCGCGGCTGCGGGCAAGCCGGGGCCGCTGTCTTCGACCACCAGCGAGCGCCCGGCCAGACGCACGACCACTTCGCCCCGCATGGTATAAAGACAAGCATTCCGCACCAGGTTGCCGATGGCGGCGATCAACAGTTCGCGCGGCGCGTGGATCATAAAATCGTCGCCGCCGGCGTAGCGCAAGGTCAGCGGCTTGGCGGCGGTCAAGGTTTGGCACCGCGCCGCCTCCTCGCTGGCCAGCTCGGCGGCGGAAACCGACGTCAACTCCAGCATGTCCGGCGAGCGCGCCAGGCGCAGCAGCACGGTGATCGAATCGGAGGCGTCGCGGGCGGCGCGGTAGATGCGCTCGGAGGCGGCGTGGATGGTGGGATTTTCATGCGCCTGCGTCATCAGGATTTCCGCCGCGCCGGTGATGACCGTCAGCGGCGTGCGCAACTCATGGCTGACATCGCCGGTGAAAAAGCGCTCGCGGTCCAGAACTTCGGTCAACTCGCTGGTGCGGGCGGAAAAAGCGCGCGCCAGGATGCCGAGCTCGTCGGCGCTGTCCTGCAACGGCAAATCGCGCCGGCGCGCCTGCACCGCCGAGGCCAGCGCCATGATCGGCGTGACCAGGCTGTTGCCGATATAGGCGCCGAACATCATCGAGCAAATCAAAAAACCCACGAAACCGATGGCAAACATGCCATACACCACCACCTCGATTTTTTCATACGCGCTGGCGTGATCGACCACCACGTACGG
Source organism: Duganella sp. (assembly GCA_035565375.1). Lineage (GTDB taxonomy): Bacteria > Pseudomonadota > Gammaproteobacteria > Burkholderiales > Burkholderiaceae_D > Rugamonas. The sequence goes on from DATMSN010001114.1 coordinate 749, forward strand.
TCCGCTCTCGTCCTTGCCGGACCAGACGTGCAAATCGACGTTATCGACCGTGATCTCGGTCGCACCTTCGGGCAAATGCCGCAGCGACAGCGGGATTTCGGCACCGTGGTGGAAGCTCAGGCCGGCCGGCATTTCCACCGGCAGGTTGCCCGCGTGGCGCGGCGACGCCCACGCCGCCACCTCCTGCAGGCGCTCGTCGACCAGTTTCACTTCGATACCTTCGACGGCGACGGCGGCGATCAGCGCGAAGAACAGGATGCCGGCGGCGGCGAACATCAGGTAGGCGACGACGATGCGCCGGCGCAGGGATCTAAACGGGGGCATCGGCGGCTAGCAATTTATAGCCGATGCCCGGGACGGTGCGCAGCATGGCGAATTCATACGGTTTGTCGAGCACCTGGCGCAGCGCGTGGATGTGGGTGCGCAGCGCGTCGCTGTCCGGACGGTCCTCGCCCCACACTTCCTGCTCCAGCAACTCGCGCGGCACCAGCTTGGGCGCCTGCGTCATCAGGCATTTTAAAATGGTGTAGCCGGTTTTGGTCAGCGTCAGCGGCGTGCCGGCGCGCTTGACCTCGAAATTCTTGGTGTCGAAGCGCAGGTCGCCCACGCTGAGCACGCTGCCGCCGGTGGTCTGGCCGCGCGCGCGCCGCAGCAGGGCGTGCAGCCGCACCTCCAGTTCGACCAGCGAAAACGGCTTGACCAGATAGTCGTCGGCGCCGCTGTCGAAGCCGGCGACCTTGTCCTGCAACGTATCGCGCGCCGTCAGCATCAGCACCGGGGTGGCGTCGCGCAATTCGCCGCGCAACTTCTGGCACAGCTCCAACCCCGTCATGCCGGGCAGCATGACGTCAAGCACGATGACGTCGTACTGATGCTGGGCGGCCAGGGCCAGCCCGGCATAGCCGTTCGACGCCGAATCGAGATTGTGCCCCTTCGCCTCCAGGAACGCGTACAGGTTGGCCAGGATGTCGTGATTGTCTTCGATAATCAGAATGCGCATGGGAATCCGGTTACATGCCTTCAAAGTTCGGCGGCCGTTTTTCCAGGAAGGCTTGCATGCCTTCTTTTTGAGCGGGCGTGCCGAACGCCGCGTGGAACAGGCGGCGCTCATAGCCCACGCCCTCGGTCAGCGGCACTTCGAAGGCGCGGTTGACGGCATCCTTGACCATCATCGCCACCGAGGTCGGCATGGCGGCGATCTGGGTCGCGGCGGCCAGCGTTTCCTCGATCAGCTTGTCGGCCGGGACGATGCGCGACACCAGGCCGATGCGCTCGGCCTCGACCGCGTCGATGGTGCGGGCGGTCAACAGCATGTCCATCGCCTTGGCCTTGCCGATCGCGCGCGGCAGGCGCTGCGAGGCGCCGGCGCCCGGCGTGACGCCGATCTTGATCTCCGGCTGGCCGAATTTGGCGGTGTCGGCGGCGATCAGGAAGTCGCACATCATCGCCAGCTCGCAGCCGCCGCCCAGCGCGTAGCCGGCCACCGCGCCCACCACCGGTTTGCGCACGCGCAGGATGTGCTCCCAGTTGCGGCCGATATAGTTGTCGCGGTAGGTGTCGACATAGGTGTAGTCGACCATGGCGGCGATGTCGGCGCCGGCCGCGAAGGCCTTCTCGCTGCCGGTCAGGACGATGCAGCCGATCGCCGGATCGGCGTCAAATTTGAACAACGCCTCGCCAAGTTCGTTCATCATGCGGTCATTGAGCGCGTTCAGCGCCTTCGGACGGTTCAAGCGGATGAGCGCGACTTTGCCGTGCACTTCGACGATCAGGTCTTCATATTGCATAGTGTTCCTCCACGGTGGAATATTATTGGGTCGATTGTAGCGCCTATCCCCGCCGCTGGTATTATTGAAGCTCGGCAACTTACTTCGGCGAGGCTCCCATTTTTACCTCACTCCGCCTCCCGCTGCGCGACAAGCTGGCCAGCGACGCGCTGCTGGGCAACAGCGATTTCCTGCGGTACTGGTTCAGCGCCATCCTCAACGGCTTCGGCAGCTATATCGGCGCGCTGGCCGTGCCCTTGTGCGCGGTGTTGCTGCTCAAGGCCACGCCGGCGCAGATGGGCATGCTGGGGGCGGCGGCGGCGATGCCGTTCGCGCTGTTCGCGCTGCCGGCCGGCGTGGTGCTGGACCGCAACCGCAAACTGCCGATCCTGCTCGCCAGCAAAGCCATCCAGGCCACCGCCCTGTTCAGCATTCCGGCCGCCTACTGGCTCGGCCTGCTGTCGGTCGAATGGATGTACGCGGTCGCCTTCGCCACCGGCGCCTGCAACGTCGTCGGCGGCGGCGCCGAGCAGATTTTCCTGACCAACCTGATCGGGCGCGAGCGCCTGATGGACGCGCAATCCAAATTCGCCGCCACCGACTCGGCCTCGCGGCTGCTGGCGCCGGGGCTGGCCGGCGTGCTGATCCAATGGCTCACCGCGCCGTACGCGGTGCTGCTCAACGCCTTCGGCTTCGTGCTGTCGATCCTGCTGCTGCGCGACCTGAAGGCCAACGATCCGCAACCGGCGCCGTCCGACAAGCACCCGCTGCGCGACATCCGCGACGGCCTGCACTTCATCTGGAGCCAGCCGCTGCTGCGCACGCTGGCCTGGAGCGTGGGCGCCTGGCACATGCTGTTCTACGGTTACGCGGCGCTGGCAGTGCTGTTCGCCACGCGCGACCTCGGCATGAGCGCGGGCATGCTCGGCGTGGCCCAGATGATCGGCGGGCTCGGCGTGCTGGCCAGCGCCATGATGCTCAAGCCGCTGACCCGGCGCTACGGCGCCAGCGGCACCATCCTGATCGGCGTCGGCCTGACCACCATCGCCTTCACGCTGACGCCGATGATACCGGCCAGGCTGTTCGGCTACCCGGCGGCCAGCGCGGCCGCCTGCGCGGCGCTGTCGTTCTTCCTCGACTGCGGGGTGATGTTGTTTTTCATGCCGTACACGGCCGTGCGGCAGAAGGTCACGCCGGACGCCTATCTCGGCCGCATGGTGTCGACCATGCGGTTTTTGACCATCGCCGTGGCGCCGATCGGCGCGCTGGCGGCCGGCTACATCGGCGAGCATTTCAGCGTGCGCGCCGGCATGGGCTGCGTGGCGGTGGGCGCCATCGTGCTGACCGCCTGCATGGCCATGTCGCCGGCGCTGCGCGACGCCGGACAGCCGGCGGCGGCCACCCCGTAAAGCGCCCGCCATACCGTGCGCCGGAAATCCGGCCAAGCCATTAGGCTGACCCCAGTATCAACCGATCCTGATCCTAATAGGGGGTGCGCCATGTTCAAAACCATACTGCTGCCGACCGACGGCTCGGACCTGTCGGACAAGGCGACCGCGACGGCGGTCGAGTTCGCCAAACTGAACCACGCCAAGATCGTCGCCATCACCGTGATCCAGCCTTTGCCCTTGTCGTCGATGGGCGACGGCGGCGCCGTGATCGACTCGGGCCAGTTCGCCGCCAAGATGCAGGAGGCCGCGCGCGGCTATATCGACAAGGTGGCGGCGGCCACGCGCGCGGCCGATATTCCGTTCGAGGGGGTGATTTCGGTGTCGCACACCCCGTACGAGGAAATCGTCGAGGCGGCGAAAAAATTCGAATGCGACCTCATCATGATGGCGTCGCATGGACACCGGGGCATCAACAAGCTGCTGCTGGGCAGCCAGACCGACAAGGTGCTGGCGCACACCACGTTGCCGGTGCTGGTATTGAGGTAGCGCCGATTAAGGTTGCTTCGGCAACAGCACCCAGACATTGCCGCGCTGCTTCATGCGGCCGGCGTTTTCCGCCGCCTCGGTGCCGAAGCCGAAGAAGTAGTCGACCCGGATCGCGCCACGGATGGCGCCGCCGGTATCCTGCGCCATGACCAGCCGTTGCAGCGGAATATCGCTGTTGGGCTGCGTGGTGGCCAGGAACATCGGCGCGCCCAGCGGCAGCTGCGAGGCGTCGATCGCCACCGAACGCTGCGGCGTCAGCGGCACGCCCTGCGCGCCCTTCGGCCCCACTTTCGGGTCCGGCAGCCGCTCCTCCTTGAAGAACACGTAGCTGGGGTTCACATCGAATAGTTCCTGCATGCGCGTCGGGTGGCCGGCGATCCACGCCTTGATCCCCTGCGCCGACGCCTGCGCCAAGGTCAACTCGCCCTTCTCCACCAGATACTTGCCGATCGATTTATACGGATGGCCGTTCTGGTCGGCGTACGCCACGCGCACGGTTTCCTGCGTGTCGGTCAGCTGCACGCGGCCCGAACCCTGCACCTGCAGGAAGAACGACTCCACCGGATCGTCGACCCACAGCAATTCCTTGCCGGTGAAATCGGCCTTCTCGATATCGGCGCGGGTCGCGTACGGCACGACCTTCTTGCCGACGACCTTGCCGCGCAGGCGCATGCCCTTCAGCTCCGGGTAGACGCTGGCCAGATCGACGGTGACCATGTCGTCCGGCACCTTGAACAGCGGCGTTTGATACGGGCCGCCTTTTTTGCGCGCGCCGCGCAGCAGCGGCTCGTAATAACCGGTGACGAGGCCGTCGGTGGCGCCGTCCGGGGCGATGACCTGGTTCGGCACCATGAACGCCTCGAAGAAGGTGCGGATGGCCTTGTCGTCGGCGGCGTTGACGGTGCGCGCGATCGAGCACGATTCCTTCCACATCGGTTGCTTGACCAGCACCGTGCACGAGGACATGAAGGCCGGCCAGGCGGCGCGCACGTCGTCGCGGTCCCAGCCGGGCAGCGCGGCGAACGTGGTCGGCACCATCCGCAGCGCCTCCGG
>DATMSN010001115.1:0-4725 GCA_035565375.1 Duganella sp.
GGCCGGTGCCGCCTCCGCCGACAGCGGCGCCAAACCGGGCGTCGTCATCGTCCACGGCGCCTTCGCCGATGGCTCCGACTGGGCCAAGGTCATCCCGCTGCTGCAGGCCAAGGGCATCAAGGTCACCGCCGTCCAGAACCCGCTGACGTCCCTGGCCGACGACGTCGCGGCGACCCGCCGCGCCATCGCTGCGCAGCCGGGCAAGGTGGTGCTGGTGGGGCATTCGTGGGGCGGCACCGTGATCACCGAGGCGGGCCGGAACGACAAGGTAGGCAGCCTGGTGTACGTGGCCGCGTTCGCGCCAGACGCCGGCAAATCGACGGCGGAAACCGGCGAGGGCTACCCCGCCGCGCCGGGCAGCAAGCGCTTCGTCGCCGACGCCGAAGGCTTCCTCAGCCTGCCGGAAGCGGCGATGCGCGAGGACTTCGCCCAGGATGTGCCGGCCGCCCAGGCCGCCGTCATGACCGCCACCCAGGGACCGATACAGGCCAAGGCCTTCGCCGACAAGGTGAGCGCCGCCGCCTGGAAGGGCAAGCCGTCGTGGTTCATCGTCAGCGCGCGCGACCGCATGATCGATCCGGGCTTGCAGCGCGCGATGGCCAAGAAGATCGGCGCCACCACCAGCGAACTGCCGGCCAGCCACGTGCCGCAGCAATCGCGTCCAGCCGAGGTGGCGAAGGTGATCCTGGACGCCGTCGCGGCCACCAGGTAAGCGCCGCGGCCTATCGGCCGCAGGTGACGTCGAGCGCGCCCTCGTCGGCCAGCCGGGACACTTGCTCGATCAGCGCGCGCATCTTGGGCTGGTTCTGGGTCCGCATGGGGAAGTAGAGGAACAATCCCGAGGTGTCGGGGACGAACGCCGTCAGTACCCGCACCAGCCGTCCGCGCCGCACGTCGTCCTCGACCTCGAGGTCGGGAAGGTGGGCGATCCCCATGCCCTGGCGGGCCCACTCGGCCAGCATCTGGGTATCGTTGGCGGTCAGGTCGGCGTCGGTGTCGAGCAGCAGCTCCCCTTCGGCGCCGGTCAAGCGCCACGGCGGCAGGCGGTTCGAGGTGGAAAAGCGGTAACGCAGCGTTTGATGCCGCAGCAGGTCTTGCGGCCGCTGCGGGACGCCGCACCGCTCGAAGTAGCCCGGCGCCGAGACCAGCGACCACGATAGCGGGCGACTGAGGCGGATGGCCACCATGTCCTGCGCGATCGCTTGCCCCAGCCGGATGCCGGCGTCGTAGCCGGCCGTCACCAGGTCGACCAGGCCGTCGTCGAGCGACAGGTCGAAGGTGATGTCGGGGTAGGCGGCGCGCATGCGCGGCACCAGGAAGCGGGCCACCAGAAAGCCGAAGGCGCGCGGCGCGGTCAGGCGCAAATGGCCGGACGGGCGGCTCTGGAATCGCGCCAGCTCGTCGAACGCCGCGTCGATCTGGCCGACCGCCGGCTTGACGGCGGCCAGCAGGCCCACGCCCGCATCGGTCAGCGAGACGCTGCGGGTGGTCCTCACGAACAGCGGCACGCCGTGTTTTTTCTCGAGCGCGCGCACGCCTTTGCTGACCGCCGTCGGGGTGATGTTGAGCCGCCGGGCCGCTTGCGTGAAGCTACGTTCATCGGCGACGGCCAGGAACAGCCGGATTAAATCGAGGGAACTCATATCGCCCCACTTTGAACCAATGGTTCATAACGAATGTCCATTGCCATCCTTTTTCTTCATGATGCCCGAATATACACTGGCTCCACCACTTTAGGGAGAACGACATGAACACACTACCGCAAGCTATCGCCGACTACATCGAGGCGGCCAACGCGCATGCGCCGACGCGCGTCGCCGCCTGCTTCCACACGGACGGCACGGTCCTCGACGAGGGCAACGTCCGGCGCGGCCGCGACGAGATCGAAGCCTGGTCCGCCGACACCGCCGAGCGCTATGGGGCGACGATCGAACCGATAGGCCTGGCGGAAGCCGACGGCCGGCACATGCTGCGGGCGGACGTCCGCGGCGACTTTCCCGGCAGTCCCGTGACGCTGGCCTTCAACTTTCTGCTGCAGGCGGGGAGCATCCGCTCGCTGGAGATCAAGCCATGAACGGATACCTTTTCAAAGGCAAGCACGCGCTCGTGACCGGCGGCACCAAAGGCATGGGCGAGGCCATCGTGCGCAAGCTGGCGCAGGACGGCGCGACGGTGATCGCGACGGCGCGTCATGTGCGGCAGGAGCCGATCGACTCGGTCTGCTACCTGGAGGCGGACGTGGCAACCGCCGAAGGGGCGGCGCATATCGCCGATTTCATCAAGCGGGAGTTCGGCCACCTCGATTTCCTCGTCAATAACGTCGGCGGCTCGTCCGCGCCCGGCGGCGGCGCCCTGGCGCTGACCGACGCGATGTGGGAGGCGGCGCTGCAGGCCAATCTGATGTCGGCCGTGCGGCTCGACCGCGCCTTCCTGCCGGCCATGCTGGAGCGGGGTGGCGGCGCCATCATCCATATCACCTCGATCCAGCGGCGCATGCCGTTGTTCGAGTCGACCGTGGCCTATGCCGCCGCCAAGGCCGCCCTTGCCAACTACAGCAAATCGCTGGCCAATGAATTCGGCCCGCGCGGAGTCCGGGTCAATAGCGTCTCGCCCGGCTTCATTGAAACCACCGCCGCGCAGGCCCTGATCGGTCGCATGGCGGCCCATCGGCACAGCAGCGAGGCCGAGGCACGGGAGCAACTGATGGCCTCCCTGGGCGGCATCCCGATCGGCCGTCCCGGCAAGCCGCGGGAAGTCGCCGAGCTGGTGGCGTTTCTGCTGTCGCCGCTGGCGGCGTCGGTCCATGGCGCCGAGTTCGTGATCGACGGCGGCACCACGCCGACCGTTTAGGCAGCCTTTCCACGCGCCGTCGCGAAGCCAGGGCGGCATCCTTCACTCAACTATTGAATCCACTATGAACAGTTCATCATCCACCGAAGTCGAATTCGCCCAAGCGGTTCTCCGCAACCAGTCCACGCTCACCGGCGCGCTCAAAACCCACTACGACTTCATCGTCTGTGGAGCTGGCTCGTCCGGCTCGGTCGTCGCCGCGCGCCTGGCCGAAAATCCCGCCGTCAACGTATTGCTGCTGGAGGCCGGCGGCAGCGACGACGTCGACAGCGTCATCGAACCGGCGCAGTGGCCGCTCAACCTGGGTTCGGAACGCGATTGGGGCTTCATGGCGGAGCCGAACGCGCACCTTAACGGGCGGTCGATCCCGATGAACATGGGCAAGGTGCTGGGTGGCGGCTCCAGCATCAACGTGATGCTGTGGGCGCGCGGGCACAGCAGTGATTGGAACCACTTCGCCGCCGAGGCGGGCGACGACGCCTGGAACTACGCATCCGTGCTGAAGATCTACCGCCGCATCGAGGACTGGCACGGCCCCGCCGATCCGGAGCGGCGCGGGCAGGGCGGTCCGGTCTACGTGGCGCCAGCCCACCAACCGCAGCCAACGGCAACGCTGATGCTGGAGGCGGCGCGCTCGCTTGGCATCCCCACCTTCGACAGCCCGAACGGCGCCATGATGGAAGGCGACGGCGGCGCCGCGATCAACGACCTGCGTATCCGCGACGGCAAGCGGCTTTCCGTCTTCCGCTCGTACACGTACCAGAAGATGGCGCAGCCCAACCTGACCGTGCTCACCGGCGCGCTGGTGTCGCGGCTCACGTTCGAGGGCGGTGAGGTGACCGGTGTCGAGGCCATCGTCGACGGCCGCAAGCGCTTGTTCGGCGCCACGCGGGAGGTGATCCTGTCCCTGGGCGCGGTCAACACGCCCAAGGTGCTGATGCAGTCCGGCATCGGTCCCGAGCGGGAACTGAAGCGCCATGGCATCGCCGTGCGGCAGCACCTGCCGGGTGTCGGCCAGAACCATCAGGACCACGTATCGTTCGGCTGCATCTGGGAGTATGCGCAGCCACAGCAGGTCGGCAACGGCGGGTCCGAGGCGACGCTGTACTGGAAGAGCGATTCCAGGCTCGACGCGCCCGACATGCTGCATTGCCAGGTCGAGTTTCCCGTGCCGAGCGCGGAGAACGCGGCGCGCGGCGTGCCCGCGCACGGCTGGACCATGTTCGCCGGCCTGGCGCACCCGAAGAGCCGTGGCGAGTTGCTGCTGTCGGGTCCGGACGCGCAAGATGCGATGATCATCCGCGCCAACACCCTGGCCGATCCGGACGACATGAAGGCGGCCTTCGCCAGCGTCCAGATGTGCCGCGAGCTGGGCAACGCCAGCGCGTTCGCGCGGCTGGTCAAGGGAGAGAGCATGCCCGGCAAGCTGGGCCGCGAAGAGATGGAAGCCTACATCCGCAACGGCGCGGTCACCTATTGGCACCAGTCGTGCACCGCCAAGATGGGACGGGACGCGATGTCGGTGGTGAACGGGAATCTCCAGGTTTATGGCGTCGGCAATCTGCGCATCGCCGACGCCTCGATCATGCCGCACATCACCACCGGAAATACGATGGCGCCTTGCGTCGTCATCGGCGAGCGGGCGGCCGAAGTCATCAAGGCCAAATACGGCATCTGATTGCCCCGGACAGGGTTTTCCATTACAGTACAAAAATGCAACAAGACCACACCGTCACCGTCGAGGAAGCCGTCCAACTGCTGGCCATGGTCGGCGACCTGAGCATGGGCCAGCCCACCAATCAATCGATACGCTCGGCCCATCTGGCCGAGCGGCTGGCGCTGGCGGACGGCGCCGAGCCGGGGGCGTGCGGCCAC
>DATMSN010001116.1:0-4189 GCA_035565375.1 Duganella sp.
GCTGCTGGCGCTGGGCGTCTGCGTCGGCTTCATCGCGGTGCAGGGCGCCGCCTCGCACGCGGGGCGGGAGCGGATCGAAGCCGCGCTGCGACAGGCCGATCCGTCGTCGCGCGTGCTCGATGTGGTGATGACGGCGTTTCCGTCGCAGCCGTTGTGCTGGAGTTATGTCAGCGTTGAAAGCAATGAGGCGGCGGGGAATTATCGCCTGCGGCGCGGGTTGGCTAGTGTCGCGCCGGAGTGGCTGGCGCCGTTGGCTTGTCCGGCCGTGCCGGCGGAGTCGCGGTCGGCGCAGGCGTTGTCCGCCTCGGTGGTGCAGTTCGAGTCGAGGAAGGAGAGCCTGGAGCGGTTGCGGGCGCTCAAGCATGACAACTGCCAGGTCGATGTCTGGCTGCGTTTCGGCCGCGCGCCGCTGCTGGACATGGCCAAGGGCGAGCTATCGGACTACCGCTTCGCGCTCACGCCGCGCGGCAACTTCACCACCTTGCATATCTTGCCGGCGACGGGGTGTCCGGAGGAGGCGCCGGGCTGGGGCTATCCGCGCCAGGATTTGCTGTCGGTTCCACGTAGGGCGGATTAGCGAAGTAATCGGCCATGCGTGCGCTGTCGACGGCCCATGCATGGCCGATTACGCTGCGCTAATCCGCCCTACGTATCTCCAAGGTATGCACGCTGTGTCGCCCACAACAATGGCGTAAACGCACGCTTTTAGTGCTTGCCCAGCCGTATCGTGTGGTGTGATTGATACAAAATTCTCTACAATAGGTCGATTAGGACAAACTTTGTCCAATCTTCTTGGCACGACAATTGCATTGCTATTGAGAAAGGAAGAAGATCGAATCCAAAGGAGGACGTTATGAACGCAACTGAAGACAAAGCAAAATCGGATCTGGTCCACGAATCGTCGGCTGACGAACACCGTTTGCGCAGCGAGCGTATCGCCGCGCGTGGCGTGCACTTGGGTAAAGCCAAGGGCAAGTATCTGATCCCCCTGGTCGGTCTGGCGGTATTGGCCTCGATGGCCTTCGCCCAGGCTTAAACCACCTTGATTTCGTCCAGCGGCCAGCGCGGCCGTACGTTGAACGAATAATCGCGTTTGGCCGCGTTCGGGTTGATCATCAACCGCATCGCTCCCGCGAAGGCGATCATTGCGCCGTTATCGGTGCAAAATTCCAGTTCGGGGTAATACACCTTGAACTTCCTCCTGGCCGCGGCTTCATTGAGTGATGCCCGCAGCTGGGAGTTGGCCCCAACCCCGCCAGCGATCACCAACCGCTTCAACCCCGTGTGCTTGAGCGCCGACACGCACTTGGCCGTCAACACCTCCACGATCGCGTCGACGAAACCGCGCGCGATGTTGGCCTTGTCCTGCTCGCAGATATTGGCGATGACCTTCTCGTCGTGATTCTTCACGACCGTCAGCACCGCCGTCTTCAGGCCGGAGAAGCTGAAATTGAAATCCTTGGTGTGCAGCATCGGGCGCGGCAGCTTGTACGCCGTCGGATCGCCGAACTCGGCCAGGCGCGAGATCGCCGGTCCGCCCGGATAGCCCAGGCCCAGCAGCTTGGCCGACTTGTCGAACGCCTCGCCGGCCGCGTCGTCCAGCGTTTCGCCCAGCAAGGTGTATTGGCCGACGCCGTCCACGCGCATCAGCTGGGTGTGGCCGCCCGAGACCAGCAGTGCGATGAATGGAAACTCGGGCGGCTGCGACGCCAGCAGCGGCGACAGCAGATGTCCTTCCAGGTGGTGCACGCCCAGCACCGGCTTGTCCAGCGCCAGGCCGAGGCTGCACGCGACCGACGAGCCGACCAGCAGCGCGCCGGCCAGGCCGGGGCCTTGCGTGTAGGCGATGGCGTCGATGTCGGCCAGCGACTTGCCGGCGCCCTCCAGCGTCTGCGTCAGCAGTGGAATGGCGCGGCGGATGTGATCGCGCGAGGCCAGTTCCGGCACCACGCCGCCGTATTCTTCGTGCATCGTCACCTGCGAGTACAGGGCGTGGGAAAGCAGGCCGTGTTGCGTGTCGTACAGCGCAAGGCCGGTTTCGTCACAGGAGGATTCGACGCCGAGAACGATCATGAAGGGCTGCAAGGTGAAAGTGTAATCCGCCATTGTAATGGAAAGCGTGCCCGTTGACCTTGCATCGCCGCACCAGCCGCTACCGTCCCGCACCGGCCGGGTGCGAAATTTTGCCATTAGGACAGGGTTTTACACGGATTTAACCTATTTTCCCTGTGGCACTGGTTTTGCTTGGAGAGTCGGGGTCACTTGACTGCGGAGGGCGCGATGTCGGAACAATGGAAGCTGATTTGCAAAGTGAAGGATGTGCCGCTGAGCGGCGCGCGCCTTGTGCCGCGCGGACTGGCCTGGCAGGAGCTGCCGGGCGTGGCGCTGTTCCGCACCGACGAGGAAAGCGTGTTCGCCGTGCTCGAGACGGTCGACGTCGAACCGCGCGCGAGCGGGGCGCGCCGGTATTCGGTCAAGGTCGAGGATTGCAAGGTCTATCTGGACCTGGAGGAATTGAGCGCCCCGGCCAGCAAGGCCGAGGCGGCGCTGGCCGGGTCGTTCGGTGTGGCCACGCGGGTGATGGCGTTACGCTGAGGTGTCGAAGGCCGCCAACGGCCCCCGCCAAATTACGGACGCTTCAACAACTGCTGATGCGCCTCGCGCAGCATGGTCTCGGTGGTTTCCCAATCGATGCAGCCGTCCGTGACGGAGCACCCATACTTCAGCTGGCTCAAATCGGCGGGAATCTTCTGGTTGCCGCCGACGATGTTCGACTCGATCATCACGCCCACCAGCGACTGGTTGCCCTGCACGATCTGGTGGATGACATCGGCCATCACCAGCGGTTGCAGTTCCGGCTTCTTGTAGCTGTTGGCGTGCGAGCAATCGACCACCAGGTTGGCGGGCAGCTTGGCCTTGGCCAGCGCCTGCTCGGCGATCGCGATCGACACCGAATCGTAGTTCGGACGGCCGTCGCCGCCGCGCAACACCACGTGGCCGTACGCGTTGCCGCGCGTGCGCACGATCGAGACATTGCCTTGCGCGTTGATACCCAGGAACGAATGCGGATGCGCCGCCGACAAAATGGCGTTGATGGCGATGCTGATGTCGCCGTCGGTGCCGTTCTTGAAGCCGACCGGCGTCGACAGGCCCGACGACATCTCGCGGTGGGTCTGCGATTCGGTGGTGCGCGCGCCGATCGCGGTCCAGGCGATCAGGTCGCCCAGGTACTGCGGCGAGATCGGGTCCAGCGCCTCGGTCGCGGTCGGCAGGCCCAGCTCGCAGACGTCGAGCAGGAACTGGCGCGCCTTTTCCATGCCGACGTTGACGCGGAACGAGTCGTCCATGTCCGGATCGTTGATATAGCCCTTCCAGCCGGTGGTGGTGCGCGGCTTTTCGAAATACACGCGCATCACCAGCAGCATGGTGTCGGCTACCTCGGCTTGCAGCGCCTTCAGGCGGTGGGCGTAGTCCAGGCCGGCGACCGGGTCGTGGATCGAGCACGGGCCGACCACCACGAACAGGCGCTTGTCCTTGCGGTCGATGATGCGGCGCAGCGCCTCGCGCCCTTTCATCACGGTCTCGGACGCGCTGTCGGTCAGCGGCAGCTTGCCGTGCAAGGCTTCCGGCGACGGCATCGGCGCGAACGAGGTGACGTTGATATTTTCGATGTCTGGGGAAATCATGATTGGACTGTATTTCTTTTCTGGGGGATACATAGTGTAGCCGAATTAGCCAGTACTGGTCTCGCTGGTAAGGTTTTTTCACATTTGGGCAAAATCGTATAAGCTTGATGCCATGACGATATCGAACAACGAACCCTTCCTCGCCGCCCGACTCATCAAGGAGATCGGCCGCGGCAAAAACGGCGCCCGCAGCATGACGCGCGACGACGCCCACGACCTCTATCAAGCCATGCTCGACGGGCGCGTGTCCGACCTGGAGCTGGGCGGCATTTTGCTGTCGATGCGCATCAAGGGCGAGTCGGTGGAGGAGATCGCCGGCTTCCTCGACGCGGCCGAGGGCTCGTTCGAGCCGCTGACCGCGCCGCCGGGGCAGTTCGCGCCGGTGTGCATTCCCAGCTACAACGGCGCGCGCAAGATGGCCAACCTGACGCCGCTGCTGGCCATGTTGCTGGCGCGCGAGGGCGTGCCGGTGCTGGTGCACGGCGTGGCGCACGACCTCGGCC
>DATMSN010001117.1:0-5226 GCA_035565375.1 Duganella sp.
GTCGCGCCGCACCGAGCGGCTCAAGGAGCTGCGCGCCGAGATCGAGGCCGACGGCGGCGCCGCCCACGTGGTGAGCCTGGACGTGACCGATTTCGCCAGCATCAAGTCGGCCATCGCCCACGCCGAGACGGAGGCCGGGCCGATCGACATCCTGGTCAACAATTCGGGGGTGTCGACCACGCAGCGGCTGGTCGACGTCACGCCGGACGACTATGCCTTCGTCATGGACACCAATCTGCGCGGCGCGTTCTTCGTCGCCCAGCAGACCGCCAAGCGCATGATCGCGCGCGCCAAGGGCGACCCCAGCAAGAAGCACCGCATCATCAACATCGCCTCGGTGGCCGGCTTGCGGGTGCTGCCGCAGATCGGCGTCTATTGCATGAGCAAGGCCGGCGTGGTGCAGATGACCAAGGCGATGGCGGTGGAGTGGGGCAAGTACGGCATCAACACCAACGCCATTTGCCCCGGCTACATCTCGACCGAGATCAACGAGGAGTATTTCGCCAGCGAGCAGGGGCAAAAGCTGCTGAGCATGCTGCCGCGCAAGCGCCCGGGCACGCCGGAGGATCTGGACGGGCTGCTGTTGCTGCTGGCGGGCGAGGATTCGAACTTCATCAACGGCGCGATTATCTCGGCCGATGACGGCATGACGGCGATGTAGCGGCACCCGCTGCGGCGTGAATAATCAGAGCCGGATGCCCATCAGCTTGTGCACCAGCTCGGACGAGGTGGAGGCGGAGAATTTGCGCATCAGCTTGGCGCGGTGCATTTCCACCGTGCGCGGGCTCAGGTCGATCTGGCGGGCGATGCTTTTGCTGGTCTTGCCCTCGACCAGCAGGGCGGCGATTTCGCGCTCGCGCGGGGTCAGCTCGGCGGTGACGGGGCGTTTTTCGCTGACGTCCTCGAACGTCCAGATGCCGGGCCCGAGCGGCTCCTGGGCGTTCATCGAGTGGCCGGTGACGTGGCACCAGAACAGTTCGCCGCTGGCGCGGCGCATGATGCGCTCGTCCGAATAGCGGCCCTTGGCGTTCATGATAGGGATGATGCGGTCGCCCGTGCGCAGGAATTCGTCCATCGTCGGATACAGTGCCAGGAAGGACAGGCCCTCGAGCTCGGCGCGGGTATAGCCGAACATCGCCGCCAGCGCGTCGTTGCAGCGCTGGATGATGCGATTTTCCGAGATGCACATGCCCACCGGCGCGTGCAGGAAAATGGATTCGTAGTCGATGGCGGCGGCGGCGTTCATAGTGAAAATGGCAGGTAGTTCTACGGTATTGTGCTTTTGAAGAGCGTATTCTATGCTGAGACGCCGCGTCGGTAGTGTAGTTAACAATGTTATCAACTGATTTAGCAACACAGTACGCCAACAAAAGACCAGTAACACTTCAATACGAGACAGTTAAGGGACAACATGAACAAAATCTATCCGGATGCCGCCGCAGCCTTGGCCGGCGTCGTTCAAAACGGCCAAACGATCGCCGTCGGCGGCTTCGGCCTGTGCGGCATCCCCGAGGCGCTGATCGGCGCCCTGCGCGATTCCGGCGTGACCGGCCTGACCGCCATCTCCAACAACGCCGGGGTCGACGGTTTCGGCCTGGGCCAGCTGCTTGAAACGCGCCAGATCAAGAAGATGATCGCATCCTACGTCGGCGAAAACAAGGAGTTCGCGCGCCAGTTCCTGGCCGGCGAGCTCGAGCTCGAATTCACGCCGCAGGGCACCCTGGCCGAGAAGCTGCGCGCCGGCGGCGCCGGCATCCCGGCCTTCTTCACCAAGACCGGCGTGGGCACCATCGTCGCCGACGGCAAGGAAATCCGCGAGTTCGACGGCGAACAATATGTGATGGAACGCAGCCTGGTGGCCGACGTGGCGCTGGTCAAGGCGTGGAAGGCCGACAAGGCCGGCAACCTGGTGTTCCGCAAGACCGCGCGCAACTTCAATCCGAACGCGGCGATGGCCGGCAAGATCACCATCGTCGAGGTCGAGCACCTCGTCGAGATCGGCGAGATCGATCCGGACGCGGTGCACCTGCCGAGCATTTTCGTGCACCGCATCGTCGTCAACGCGCACCCGGAAAAACGCATCGAGCAGCGCACCGTGCGCGCCAACTAAGAACATCGGAGACAATTATCATGGCATGGACTCGTGACGAAATGGCCGCGCGCGCGGCGAAGGAATTGCAGGACGGTTTTTACGTCAACCTGGGCATCGGTTTGCCCACCCTGGTGGCCAACTACGTGCCGCCGGGAATCGAAGTGTATTTGCAGTCGGAGAACGGCTTGCTGGGCATCGGCCCGTTCCCGACCGAGGACGAGATCGACGCCGACCTGATCAACGCCGGCAAGCAGACCGTCACGGCGTTGCCGGGCGCGGCCTATTTTAGTTCGGCCGACTCGTTCGGCATGATCCGCGGCGGCAAGATCAACCTGGCGATCCTGGGCGCGATGCAGGTGTCGGAGCGGGGCGACCTGGCCAACTGGATGATTCCGGGCAAAATGGTCAAGGGCATGGGCGGCGCGATGGACCTGGTGGCCGGCGTCAAGCGGGTGGTGGTGCTGATGGAGCACGTCGCCACCGCCAAGGACGGCACGACGTCGCACAAGCTGCTGAAAAAATGCGACCTGCCGTTGACCGGCGTGGGCGTGGTCGACCTGATCGTGACCGACCTGGGCGTCATGGAAGTGACCGAGACCGGCCTCAAGGTCACCGAGCTGGCGCCGGGCGTAAGCCGGGAGCAGATCCAGGCCGCCACCGGCGTCGAACTGGACTTCTCGGCGCTGTGATGTTGTTAGCGGTCCGCTAAAAGAATGGCACGCTTCGGGCGTGCCATTTTTTTACCCCATGGGAGCACGCATGCCCGGCGCCAGGGTGGACGCGCGGTCAGACCGACGGGTTGCGGCGGCGGGCGGCGACGCCGAGCAACGCCAGGCCGCCAAGCAGCATGGCGTAGGTTTGCGGCTCCGGCACCGCCGACACGGCGCCAAGGCTCCAGCGGCTGGCCGAATAGTTGCCGTCGCCCTCGCCATTGAACGGCAGGCCGGCGATGTTGTAGTTGACGGTATCGGTGGCGCCGTTGTTGGCCGCGCCAATGAAAAAGGTCGAGGTCCAGGCGCCGGTGACGGGCGCGTCGAACGCCAGCAGCGAGGTGGACAGCCCGTCGAACGAGATTTTGGCGCCGCCCTGGACGAATCCGCCGTCGGCGGCGTAGGCGTAGAGGTTGCCGCTGTTCGGCATGGCGAAGCCGTTGACGGCGATCGCCAGCTTGCTGATGCCCTCGACCAGGTTGCCGTTGGCGGTGCCATCGAAGGTGCCGGTGACGTGGGTATTGTCGAGCATGGTGTACTCGAAGGCGTAGCTGGCCGCTTGTGCGGCGGCGCTGCCGGCCAGCAAGGCCGCGCAGACGAGAAGGTGTAGGGGTTTGTTCATTTTTAAATTCCTAGTGGATAAATTTAATTGTCTCATAGACTACTAAGTTATACAAAAGAAAAATTTTATGCGACCCCGGATCGGCCGGGACGATGGTTTTATCGCAGCGCTTCCACCACCGCGTGAACAATAAAAAAGCCCCGCGCATCGCTGCGCGGGGCTTTGGTGGACGGTGCGCCGGCTTAGTGGGCTGGCACGATCACCGGTTTCAACTCGTCGGCGCTCACGGTCGAGCCCGGGTTGTTCAACTCGGCGTTCATCTTGGCCACATCGAGTTCGTTTTCCCATTTCGAGACCACCACCGTGGCCACGCCGTTGCCGATGAAGTTGGTCAGCGCGCGGCATTCGCTCATGAAGCGGTCGATGCCCAGGATCAGCGCCATGCCGGCCACCGGGATCGTCGGCACCACCGCCAAGGTCGCCGCCAGGGTGATGAAGCCGGCGCCGGTGATGCCCGAGGCGCCCTTGGAGGTGAGCATCGCCACGCCCAGGATGGTCAGTTCCTGCATCAAGGTCAGCTCGGTGTTGGTCGCCTGGGCAACGAACAGCGCGGCCATCGTCATGTAGATGTTGGTGCCGTCCAGGTTGAACGAGTAGCCGGTCGGGACCACCAGGCCCACCACCGGTTTGGCGCAGCCGAGGCGTTCCAGCTTGGTCATCAGCGACGGCAGCGCGCTTTCCGACGAGCTCGTGCCCAGCACGATCAGCAGTTCTTCCTTGATGTACTTGACGAACTTGAAGATCGAGAAGCCGGTGTAGCGGGCGATGATGCCCAGCACGACGAACACGAACAGGCCGCAGGTCAGGTAGAACGAACCCATCAGTTTTGCCAGCGGGATCAGCGAGGCCAGGCCGTATTTGCCGATGGTGAAGGCCATCGCGCCGAACGCGCCGATCGGGGCGACTTTCATGATGATGTTGACGACGCCGAAGATGACGTGCGCCAGCTCGTCGATCAGCTTGGTGATCGGACGGCCGCGCTCACCGAGCAGCGACAGCGAGAAGCCGAACAGGATGGCGATCAGCAGTACCTGCAAGATGTCGCCCTTGGCGAACGCGTCCACGAAGGTCTTCGGGATGATGTTCATGATGAAGTCGACCGTGGTCAGGCCTTCGGCGTGCGTGTATTGCGCGATCGACTTGGCGTCCAGGTGGGCCGGATCGGCGTTGAAGCCGGCGCCCGGTTTCAACACGTTGGCGACGACCAGGCCGATGGCCAGCGCGAAGGTGGAGACCACCTCGAAGTACAGCAGCGCCTTGCCGCCGACGCGGCCGATTTTTTTGACGTCCTGCATGCCGGCGATGCCGGAGACCACGGTACAGAAGATCACCGGGGCGATGATCATCTTGATCAGCTTGATGAAGCCGTCGCCCAGCGGTTTCATGGCCACCGCGTCGGCGGGCAGGAAGATGCCGAGCAGGATGCCGCAGGCGATGGCGAACAGCACCTGGACATATAGGACTTTATAGAATGGCTTTTTCACGGGGTCTCCTCGCGTTCGTTTGAGGAGCCCATGATGTCTCAACGGGAGAGTTATCACTATTGTGGAAAACCGCAAATCACTGGCTGTGATAACTCTTCCATATGAGGGATAACACGTAGGGCGGATTAGCGTAGCGTAATCGGCCATGCGTGCGCCGCCGGCGGCTCACCGATGGCCGATTACGGCGTGCCGCCTCTTAACGCCTACCGGCAGGTAGGCTGCCCCTTCGATGGGCCCCCGGGGCGGTTAGCGGGCCTCGCCCGCTAATCCGCCCAAATCGGCTTAGCGTGGCCGCCTACTTTTCGACGCAGGGTTGAA
>DATMSN010001118.1:0-6609 GCA_035565375.1 Duganella sp.
CCGGCGCGGCCGATAAAGTGGGCTGGCCGTCGAACGCCGCGCGGCGCGCCAGTTGCGCGCAATCGGCTTCCAGCTGCGCAAACGCCAGTTGATGGCCGCGCATCGATTCCAGCTGCGCGGCCAGCGCCACGCGCGAGGCCATGATGCCATCGAGCGCGCGCCATCCCATCACGGTCATCAGCGACAGGATCAGCATCGTCACCAACAGCTCGACCAGCGACATGCCGCGCGCATGCCGTGGGCAGTCGCGCGGCGTTGTCACTGGCGCCCCTGGATGCGGCGCCACTCCAGGCCGGGGCGGTCGACGCGGACGCGCAGCAGCCGCTGGTGCTCGACTTCGGTCACATACATGGTGCGGCCATCCGGCCCGCCGAAACAGAGGTTGCTGGGCCGCGCGCCCGGCAGGCGGATTTCGCGCAGCAGCGTGCCGTCCGGCGCCAGCTTGACGACCGTGCCCTTGCCGAAGCGGCTGACGTACAGGTTGCCGTCGACGTCGACGCGCATGCCGTCCATGCCGAAATCCTCGAAGCGGCGCAGCAGGCGCTTGTCCGACAGGGTGCCGTCGGCGGCGATGGTGAAGGCCCAGATATTGCGCTGCACGCTCTCGTTGACATACAAGGTGTGGCCGTCGGGACTGACCTCGATGCCGTTGGCGGTGCCCATGCCGTCGGCCGCCAGGCTGACCTTGCCGCCACGGTCGATGCGCCACACGCGGCCGGTGTTGTGTTCCCAATCGGGATCGCTGGCGTACAGCACGCCATCGGCGGTGATCGCCAGGTCGTTAGGCTGGGTCATGTTCGGTTCATGCGCGTACAGCTGCGGCGTGGTGGCGCCGGGGGCGATGCGGAAGATATTATGGCCCACGTAGTCGGCCACATACAGCGCGCCTTCGCGGTCGAAGCGCATCCCGTTGGGCACCGAGTCGCCGGGCAGCAGCGCGAACTCGCGCGCCGCCCCCTGCGGCGTGACGATGCCGATGGTCTGCTTGCGGCCGAAATTGACCGCGTAGATGTTCCCCGCCGCGTCCACCGCCGGCCCTTCTATGCCGGCGGTGAACCCGCGCTGCGCTGTCAGCGGCGTGGCCACGAACAAATCCTCCGCCATCGACGGGGCGCTCCAGCACAGTCCCGTCGACAGCAACAGCACCATCATTGAACGCATGGCATACCCTCGCAAAAAAAACATCAATGGCCCAGCACCTGCAGTTCCTTGATCGAACCGCTCCACGACGACGCGCCGGTGCGTCCCGACACCCGCACGCCGGTCACGCCGCCGATGCCGGCGCCGCTGAAGGTGTAGGTCGCGCCGCCGGCGGAGGCGCTGTTGGGATAGGCCGGACTCACGGCCCAACCCGATTCTACCCAAGTCGTCCCGTTGGTCGTGTACTGCAGGCTCAGGCCGGCCTCGAAATAGCCGTTGCCGTAGGTGTCGATGGCGCCGTTGATGAACTTGGCCGACGAAATGGTCTTGGCCGCCGGCAGGGTCACGCCCGCCGCCTGCCATTTCTGGTTTCCGCCCTCGCCGGCGCCGTTGATCGTCAGGGTGGCGCTGGTGTTGCCGTCATTGACCGCCGCCGCTGCCGCTTTATTGGTGTTGGCGGTGGCGGCGGTGTTGGCGGTCCACACGTAGCCGCTGCCGGCGGTGGCGACGTTGCCGTCCGTCGTGCCGCCGCCATTGCCCAAGCCGGCGGACACCGCGCTCCAGAACGTGCCGTCTTCATAGCCCATGGCCCAGACGCTCGCGCCGCCGAGCGCATAGGTGTTCACCAGCGCGGCCTTGGCGGTGACGCTCTGCGCGTCGTCGTACCAGAGCACCGGCTGCTTGTTGGCGGTGGTCCATTCGGTGCCGTCAGGCTGCTGGACCACCGTGCCCCAGGTGGCGTATGGCGTGGCCGACGCGGTGTCGCGGTGCTTGACCGCGCCGTGCGCGGCGATGACATCGTTATAGCCGGACACGCCGTTCGTGCCCTTCCAGTAGACCATGTTCTTGGTGCTGTAGTCATAGCCGTAGGTCGGCAAGCCGTGCAGCACCTTGGCCGCCGGCACGCGCGAGACCGCGTACGCCAGCTTGGACTTCATCCAGTCCAGACCCGCCTCCGGCCCCGGCCAGGTGGCCGAACTTGAGGACGACCAGCCGGGACCGACTTCGTCATAGGTCATCAGCTGGAAGTAGTCGACCGCCGCGCCGATGGCGGCGTAGTCGTAGCCGGCCAGGTACTCCGGCTGGCCGTCGCCGCTCATCGGTGGAATACTGATGATCAGCTTCTTGTTCTGATTGTGCAGCCCCGTCGCCAGCGCGTTGATGAAGGACGTCATCTGCGTCTTCATCGCCGGCTGCACCGCCTCGAGGTCGATGTCGATACCGGCGAAGCCGTTGTTCACCGCCAGGTTGACCAGATTGGTGACGGCCGTGGCGCGGCTGGACGCCGTGGCCAGCAAGCCGTTGCTGACGGCGGGATCGAAGCCGCCGTAGGAGTTGCTGTAATCGGAAACGGTCGGATACAGCGGCAGGTTCTTGGACTTGGCGAAAGCGATGATGCTGTTGGTGGTGGCGGTCAGGCCGCTGCTGTCGATGGCGCCGTTGGCCAGCATGGCATAGGACGAACCGAGGCCCACGGCCGACAGGCTGGCGTAATAGGCCTGCAGGTTGGTGTACGACTGCGCCACCTGGCCGTCGGTGTAGGCCAGAACGAAGGCGGCGGAAGCGTCTCCGCCGAAGGTGGCGGCGGCCAGCGTGACGGATGCGGCCAGCGCGCGCAGCCGGGTTGAAACAAGTTTGGTAGCAATCACGAAAAGTCTCCAGGTTGGGTGGGGATCGGGAACGACCGGGCGTAGTCCGCCCCGGCGGTCCGCGTACGGACCACCGTTTGCTGCATTACCACGGGGTGAATCAGAAGGAAGGGCCGCTTACCACTCGGTGCCGACGCGGATGCCGAACATGCGCGGATCGTTGTAGGACGCCACGGTGAACGTCGCCTGCGGGCCGCCGATGCCGCCCCAGGTCTTGGCGCGCACGTCGCCCACGTTGCGCACATAAAGCTCGGCGTGCCACGGGAACCTGGCGCCGCTTGGCGCGCTCAGTCGCAGCGCGGCGTCGACCTGGCTGTAGGCATTCTGCCCGTCGGACAGGTGCGGTGTATCGAGGTTACGCAGCGAGAAGTACATCTTGTCCTGCCAGCGCCACTGGACCCAAGGCGACAGCGACCAGCCATCGTTGAAATAGAAGTCCTGCGAGAAGCTCAGGGCCATGGTCTTAGGCGGCGAGTAAGGCAGATGGTTGCCGACCACGTTGTACGGACGCAGTTGCGCCAGCGACGGATCGGTGCCGGAGTAGTAGTCCGGGCACGGCGTGACACCCTGGGCGGCGCGCGCGGCACAGCCGATGTCGTCGCTGTAGGTCGGGTAGTCGGCGATCTTCGCGCTCAGCAGCGAGGCCGAGTAGCTGACGCGGGCGTCGCGCCACGGCCGGTATTGTCCCTCCAGCTCCAGCCCCTTGATGTTGGCGCGGCCGATATTCTGCGTCGAATACCAGCTGATGACCGCGTCGCAGGCCGGATGGTCGGCGTCGCAGGCGCGCTTGCTGCGGCCCACGGTGTGCTGGCCGGTCGACTGCATATCCTTGTAACGGCTGTAGAACACCGTGGCCGACAGGGTCAGGCGGTCGTCGAGCAGCTTGCCCTTGTAGCCGAATTCCAGGTTGGAGACGGTCTCCGGCCGGTACGGCAGGAAGGAGTACTGCGGTCCCGGCGGGCCGGAGGCGCAATCGTAAGGCTTGCCGTTCGCATCGAGCTCGTTGCCGCACAGGTTGAAGCGGTCGTTGAAGCCGCCGGCCTTGTAGCCGGTCGACAGCGAGGTGTAGACCATGTTGCGCGGGTCGATCTGCCAGGTCAGGCCCAGACGGCCGGTGGTTTTGCTCCACGATTCCTCGTGGTTGCTGATCGCCGACGCCGCCGGGAACACGCCGCTGCCGTAATAGGCGCCCATGCCCGGCTTGAGCAAACCCGAATTGACGCCGGTGTAGCCGGGCGTGCCGGGACCGCCCGGATCGAGCATGCCGTTGAAGTAGTCCTTGCCGTACGATTCCCAGAACTGGCCGTTGTTGTCGGCGCGCTTGTCCTTGCTCATGCGGACGCCGGCGGTGAAGTTCCACGTCGGCGCGAACTGCCAATCGGATTGCGCGAACACCGCTTTCGATTCGGACTGGCGGTCGGGCTGATGGTAGAAGTTCGAATACGGATAACCGCTCGGTCCCTGGTTCAGGTAGTCCTGGCCGAAGTCGATGTTGTTCTTCTCCTTCATGTAGAACAGGCCGGCCACGTAGCGCAACGAACCGAAGTTCTGGCGCAGCTGCAGCTCGTGGACGTCGGAGGCGAACTTCGATCCCATCGTGTAGGTGGCGGCGTCCACCACCGGCCAGTGGTCGCCGCCGGCGGCCGCCGTGGCGTCGACGTCGGCCTCGATGTTCTGGTAGCCGGCGTCGGTGTCCTGCTGCTGGAAGCGGCGCTGCACCGCGTGCGCGTAGCTGTATTCGATATCGGTTTGCTTGTTGAGGTTCCAGACGATGTTGGAACGCAGCGTGCGGATCGACATGTCGGTGATGCCCGGCACGTTGATGGCCACGTCGTACTTGCCGCCCTTGCAGGCGTAAGGCGTGCCGGCCACCTGCGCGCAGTCCTTGAGGGCCAGGTCGCCGGCGTCGTTGTTCTGGTAGTTCTCGTAGGAGACCAGCCATTGCAGGTCCTTGGTGACCTTCCACAGGCCGGACAGGCGGGCCGCCCACTGGTTGCGGTTGGTGTAGTAGTCGCTCTTGCCCACCGGGTGGTTGCGGCGCTGGTCGGTGTCCGGAATGCCATCGGCCGGGAAGCCCTTCGATGGCATGTTGACGTCGTACTTGTCCTGCGTCTGGTTGATCCAGCCATCGCGCTTGACGCCCATGGCGGTGAAGCGCAGGGCCATGTCGTCGTTGACCGGAATGTTCTGCACCACGTTCAACTGGCGTTGGTTGTAGTTGCCCAGATCAAGTTCGACGCTGCCCTCTTTGCTGCCGATGACCGGTTTGTTCGGAATGATGTTGATGCTGCCGCCGGTCGAATTGCGGCCGAACAGCGTGCCTTGTGGTCCACGCAGGATCTCCAGCCGGTCCAGGTCGAACAGCAGCGCCAGCGCGCCCTGGGGACGCGGCGAGTAAATGCCGGCGATGTGCAGGCCGACCGCCGGGTTGCCGATCTCGGTGAAGTCGGAATTCGACACGCCCCGGATCGCGATCTGTACCCCCGAGCTGCCGTCGACGGAGCCGCCCAGCTGCAGATTGGGCACTTCGCCGGACAGCGACTTGACGTTGACCGCGCCCTGGCGGGTCAGGTCTTCCTGGGTCACGGCGGTCACCGCGACCGGCGTTTTGAGCAGCGACGTGCTGTAGCGGGTGGCGGTGACCATCACCTCCTGGATGGTGTCGGACGACTTGGGCGTGGCGCCCGCCTCCTGCCCGAAGCCCGGTGCGGCCAATACCGCCAGCGCGCCCGCGACCGCGGAGCTGATCAGGGTCTTCCTGCGATTCAAATCAAACATGCTCTTTCCTCTTGTTGGCGTGACGGACCTGCCGTCATCTCGATTGAAATCCCAACTGCTTGTAGGTACTTCGCTACGGCGTTGCTGCTTGTGTTTAGCGTTTATCCCCAGCCGTGTTTCAACACTAACATCCACCTTACGCCCGCCGCAAATCCCTGCGCCGCACTTCAAAATTACGCGTAAGCCGTTGAATTAATTGACTATTCCACCAAACAATCCGGGCCGCTCTTACACTTCTTTACGCGCCGATCGGCCCCGCCCCCGGCGCCGCCGGGATTGCTAAACAATCCATGCAAATCCTTACAATTCATTACAGAGATCGTGTGCCGCGCTTGCAACACAAAAGCCGGACACCGTTAGCGACGCGCGCCTTGCAGCACCATCGGCCCGATCTTGCGGGCGAACGGCCAGCCCTGGCGCTCGTCGGTGGCAAGTTCCCAGTTGAAGGCGCCACGCAGGTCCGGGTGGCGGCGCCGCAGTTCGCGCCAGGCGGTGGCGACCTGCGCATCGCTCATGAAGTTGGGCGCGTTGTTGATGCCGAAGCCGACCACCACGTGCGAGGCGCCGAGCAGCTCGACCCACTGGTCGACGTTGGCGACGACATAGGCCGGATCGGCCAGATTGGGGCCGTCGTAGTATTGCGGCGCGCAGTAGTCGAGCGCACCGGCGCTGAGCATGTCGCGGCAGAAGCGCTGGTCGATGGCGCTCCACGGCGCCGGCGGCGCGCTGATGATGAAGCCCGGGTACATGCGTTTGAGTTCGAGGCTGATCCAGATCATCTCGGCGGTGTCGGGACGCTGGTTGGCCTGGAAGGTGTTCCAGTCCAGGCCATCGATGCCGCCGAACTGGCGGTACAGGCTGGCGATGCTGGCGATGAAGGCGCGCGACTTGGCGCGGTCGGGGAAACTCATGCCATTGCCGTCGCCGCCGACGGACAGGACGATCTTGCGGCCCTGTACCTGGCGCGCGAACCGCAGGTCGTCGTTGAAGTGCGAAGCGGCGCCACGGCCGTCGCCCGGCGCCGTCCAGTAGACGGCGCCGG
>DATMSN010001119.1:0-3337 GCA_035565375.1 Duganella sp.
CGCGCGCGCGCCTGCTCAACGAGGCCATCCCGGTCAGCGCCAGCGGCTCGTCCGGCACCGGCCTGGGATTGGGGCTGGTGCAACGCATTTGCGCCTATCTCGGCGCCGACCTGGCCTACAGCGAGCGGACGGGCGGCGGCAGCGTGTTTGAAATTCGCTTTCCATAGGGAATTTAACGTAAACTTAACGCATCGTTGACGCGGAGTTGACTGGCTGTTGGTTATGGTGGAGGCTGGAATTCAGGAGCCTCTGTTGAACGTACACCCGGACTTAACTCTCAATCATCGCTCGCGGTTGTCCCCGTTCTTGCGCATCAAGCCGTTTCTACGTTTGCCTCGCGTCCACGTGCAGCATCTGAGCCTGGCCGCCGCCGCCTTCCTTGTCCTGGTTTACAACTTTAGTTTCTGGCAAACGTTCCTGGCCGCCACCGGCGGCGCCCGCCTGGCCAACGTGCCGCTGTATATCGCCGCGTTCATCTTGCTGGCGCTGACGTTCAACGCCTTTCTGACCCTGTTCAGCTTCCGCTATGTGATCAAGCCGGTGTTGATCGTGCTGTTTTTCGTCAGCGCCTTCAGCAGCTATTTCATGAACCGCTACGGCATCGCCATCGACGCCTCGATGATGCAGAACGTGATCGAGACCGATGTCCGCGAGGCCACCGAACTGCTGAACTGGAATATGGTGTTGACCGTCACGCTGCTCGGCGTGTTGCCATCGATCCTGGTGTGCCGCCTCAAGCTGGAATTTCCGGCGTGGCGCCGGACGCTGCTGCTCAATCCCGCCGTGATCGTCATCTCGCTGCTGGTCGCCGGCATGCTGGTGATGGTGTTCTTCAAGACGCTGGCGCCGGCCGTGCGCGAGTACCGCCAGATGCGCTTCCTGCTGACGCCGACCAATGTCATCCAGGCGGGCAACTCCTATCTCAAGCATAAATTGGCGCGCGCGACGGTGATCGCGCCGCTCGGCAGCGATGCCATGAAGGGCACGCTGTGGGCGGGCCAAAAGCGCCGCACCGTGACCATCATGGTGGTCGGCGAAACGGCGCGGGCGATGAACTTCTCGCTCAACGGTTATCAACGCGACACCAACCCGCGGCTGTCGCGCGAAGCCGGCCTGCTGAATTTCAGCCAGGTGCAATCGTGCGGCACGGCCACGGCCATTTCCGTTCCGTGCGTGTTCTCCGGTTTTGCCCGCGTCGACTATTCGGAGGACAAGGCCAAGGCGCAGGAAGGGCTGCTCGACGTCCTTAGCCATGCCGGGCTGCAGGTGCTGTGGCGCGACAACAATTCCGGCTGCAAAGGCGTGTGCGACCGCGTCGCTTACGAGGACATGTCGAAGCCGACGGCACGCGACCCATTCTGTAACGACGAGGAATGCTATGACGAGCGCATGCTGCAGGGCTTGCCGGAGATTATCCACAACGCCAAGCGGGATCTGGTCATCGTGCTGCACCAGAAGGGCAGCCACGGGCCGGCCTACTGGAAGCGCTATCCGGCGGCCTTCCAGCGCTTCGGTCCGGTGTGCGACAGCAACGAGCTGGAAAAGTGTTCGCAGGAATCGATCGTGGCGGCCTATGACAACACCATCGCCTATACCGACTATTTCCTGAGCAAGACGATCGACCTGCTGCGCGCCGCCGGCGCCGCCGACAACGTCGATACGGCCTTCATGTACTTCTCCGACCATGGCGAATCGTTGGGCGAAAAGAACATGTATCTGCACGGCGCGCCGTATTTCATCTCGCCGGAGGAGCAGCGCCACGTGCCGTTCATGCTGTGGCTGGACGAGGGGTATCGCGACCGCTTCAACCTGGACCAGCGCTGCCTGGAGGCGCGGCGCGGGCAGGAGTTCTCCCATGACAACGTGTTCCATTCCTTCCTTGGCATGCTGAACATCAGCACCGCCGTCTATAACCCTCAACTAGATATCTTCCATGCTTGTACGCTCGCTAATCAGTCTTAAACGAGGCGCCGCGCTGCGTACCATCGACGGTGTATTGATACTCTCGGGCATGCTGATTCTGTGGATCGGCAGCTACAGCTCGATCGACCTGACCTTGGCCGACGCCATGTTCGATCGCGCCAGCGGAACATTTCCCTGGCGCCATGCCTGGCTGGCGGAGGGGTTCAACCATGGCATATTGAAGACCATCTTGCAGATCCTGGGCGTCATGGCCGTGTCGCTCGCCGTGTGGGACTGGGCGCGGCCGCGGCCGACCTGGGACGCGCCGCGCCGCACCGGGGTGCGGGTGCTGGCGTTGTCGGCCATTCTGGTGCCGACGACTATTAGTGTTCTGAAGCATTTCAGCGATTCGCATTGCCCATGGGATTTGCAGCGTTACGGCGGCCGCGAGCCGTATGTGCGCCTGTTGGAGATGTTGCCGGCCGGCGTGTCGCCGGGGCAGTGCCTGCCGGCGGGCCACGCGTCGAGCGCCTTGTGGCTGCTGGCGCTGGCCGTGTTCTGGCTGCCGCATCGTCCCCGGATGGCCGCCGCCGTGGGCGGCGCGATGCTGCTGTTCGGCCTGGCCGTCGGCTGGATGCAGCAGCTCCGCGGCGCGCATTTCCTGACCCACACCCTGTGGTCGATCTGGATCGCCGTGTTCATTGTCAATCTCCTGTATAGCATGCTAAGGCCACGTCAAAAAATAACTTGATCGTTTTGGCTGGCCGTCACCGGCGCGCTGCTGCGTTGCCAACCACTTGCAGTGCTCGCACTGCTGCGCGCTTGGCGCCTTGCATCGCATCCGGTTACGTCCGCCAAAACGTCCAATTTATTTTTTAACGCGTCCTTAAGCCGGCCGAACGCCGTGCAGAATTGGCCTGATTCGGGAAATTGGGTCACAATCCTGTCGAGTTGTCGCTTTGACCAAAACAGGAGCAGTATGAACGAGCAGATTGCCAGGGACGTCGTCCTGGTGCGCGCCATTGAATTGGCCGACCAGAAGAAAGAAGTGCTCAGCGAGGATGATCGCATGTACGCCAGCCGCAGCGCGCGCGAGCTGGCGCAATGGCAGGCCTCGGACAAGCAGGCGGACGTGACGTCCGACGACTTTCTGCAGCAACGCTCCGAACTGATACTGAAACGCCTCGCCGAGCGCACGCCGGCGTTTGCCGGTTTCGCCAAGCGCTCCACCGGATTACGGGCGCTGGCGTGGCTGCTGCCGGTGCTGGCCCTGGCGCTGGGCGCCGCACTGGACCGCATCACCGATCCGCACCGCGTCGATTTGCTGTCGGCGCCGCTGTTGCTGATCATCGCCTGGAACCTGCTGGTGTATCTGGGCCTGCTCGTCAGCCTGTTCATTCCGTCGCGCGGGCAGGGCGGGCGGGCGTCGGGGCTG
>DATMSN010001120.1:0-5179 GCA_035565375.1 Duganella sp.
GGCGGCTTGTGCGGTGGCATCGCCGCCGCCGTCAAGCAGCTCAATCCGCACTGCGCGGTGTACGGCGTCGAACCGTTCGGCGCCGACGCGCTGTACCGCAGCTTCGCCTCGGGCGTGCCGGAGACGCTGGAGCGGGTCGACACCGTCGCCGACAGCCTGGGCGCGCCGTATGCGATGGATTACAGCTTCAACGTCTGCCGTCGCTTCGTCAACGAGGTGGTGCGGGTCGACGACGACCAGATCTGCGAGGCCATGCTGTATCTGTTCCGCGATGCCAAGCTGGTGGCCGAGCCGGCGGCGGCGGTGGCGACCGCAGCGCTGTTCGGGCCGCTGCGCGAGCGGCTGGCGGGCAAGCGCGTGGCCTTGCTGGTGTGCGGTTCGAATATCGACCCCGCCCGCTTTGCGGAGTTGCTATGCAGGGGCGCGCGCATCCGGGATACAATGACAGCATGTTAAAAGTCGATCTGCACTGTCATTCCAACGTCTCGGACGGCGTTCTGGCCCCCGCCGCCGTGGCCGCCCACGCGCGCAAGGCCGGCGTCGATGTCTGGGCGCTCACCGATCACGACGAGGTCGGCGGCATCCCCGCCGCCCGCGCCGCCGCCAAACAGCAGGGGATGGAATTCGTCTCCGGCGTCGAGATTTCGATCACGTGGGCCAATGAAACGGTGCATATCGTCGGCCTGCGCCTCGACGAGACCAACGCCGCGCTGGTCAACGGACTGGCCCGCACGCGCTCGGGCCGCGACAACCGTGGCCGCGAGATCGCGCGCCAGCTGGCCGCCGCCGGCATCGAGGGCGCCTACGAGGGCGCGCTGACGTATGTCGGCAATCCCGATTTGATGTCGCGCACCCATTTCGCGCGCTACCTGGTGGAAATCGGCGCCTGCGCCAATATTTCTGAAGTGTTCAAGAAATACCTGTCCGAGGGCAAGCCGGGTTATGTGCCCCATTGCTGGGCGAGCCTGGCCGATGCGGTCGAGTGGATACGCGGGGCCGGCGGTATCGCCGTCATCGCGCATCCGGGACGTTATCGTTTTAGCCAGTTGGCGCAGGGGCAATTGTTCGACGAGTTCAAGCAACTGGGCGGGGCGGCGATCGAGGTCGTCACCGGCAGCCATACGCCGGACCAGTATCCGGTTTACGCGCAGTTGGCGAATAGTTACGGTTTTCTGGCGTCGCGCGGGACCGATTTCCATGCGCCGGGCGAGTCGCGCGTGGATTTCGCGTTGTTGCCGCCATTGCCGGCCAACGTCAAGCCGGTCTGGCACGATTGGTTTTGAGTCGCGCCGCTGCACGCCCAACCCGCATTGCCATCCGGGGTCGTACCCCGCACGGGGTACGACCCCTAAGCGGGGACGCATGCGTATCGCTGAAAGCTGTTGGGTTTGACCTGCGGTGATTTTCCTCTACGATTACCGCCGGTAATTAATATTGCCATCTTGATTTTGCGTCAGGCCGGTCATACCTTATGATTTGGGCAAACTTGTCCGTACCGGAGAACCAATCAATGAAACGCATCGTCCTCTTTATCGCCACCAACCTCGCCGTCATGCTGGTGTTGTCCATCGTGCTGTCGCTGCTGGGCATCGGCCGTCCCGGCGCGGGCGGCAACCTGGAAATGGGCAGCCTGCTGGCGTTTTCGCTGGTGGTCGGCTTCACCGGCGCGATTTTCTCGCTGCTGATCAGCAAGCCGATGGCCAAGTGGTCGACCGGCGCGCGCGTGATCGAGACGCCGTCGTCGTCCACCGAGCTGTGGCTGGTCAACACCGTCAAGGCGCTGGCCGAGCGCGCCGGCATCGGCATGCCCGAGGTGGCGGTCTACGACGGCGAGCCGAACGCGTTCGCCACCGGCGCCTTCAAGAACTCGGCGCTGGTGGCCGTGTCGACCGGCCTGCTGCAAAACATGAACCGCGACGAGGTCGAGGCCGTGCTCGGCCACGAGGTGGCCCACATCGCCAACGGCGACATGGTCACCCTGACCCTGATCCAGGGCGTGGTCAACACCTTCGTGGTGTTCCTGGCGCGCGTGGTGGGCTTTTTCGTCGACAAGGTGCTGCTCAAGAACGAGCGCCAGGGCACCGGCATCGGCTACATGGCCACCGTGTTCGTCTGCGAACTGGTGTTCGGCCTGGTCGCCTCGCTGATCGTGGCCTGGTTCTCGCGCCAGCGCGAATTCCGCGCCGACGCCGGTTCGGCCAAGCTGCTCGGCAGCAGCGTGCCGATGCAGCACGCGCTGGCGCGCCTGAACGGCATGGAGCCGGGCGCCTTGCCGCAATCGATCGCGTCCTCCGGCATCACCAACCGCGGCGGCTGGGGCGCGCTGTTCTCGACCCACCCGCCTTTCGAGCAGCGCATCGCCGCCTTGCGTAGCGTACAATCCTGATGTTATTAATAGCGGTCTCGGCCGGCTGTAGTGTTCCTCAGCCACAGCCGGGCCGGGCCAGCCAACCCAGCCAACCATGAGTCAATTCTTCCAGGTACATCCCGACAACCCGCAGGCACGCCTGATCAAGCAGGCGGCGCAGATCATCGACGGCGGCGGCATCGTCGCCGTGCCGACCGATTCCTGCTACGCGCTGGTTTGCCACCTGGACGACAAGGGCGCCGTCGAGCGGCTGCGCCGCATTCGCGGCATCGACGAAAAGCACCACCTGACCTTGCTGTGCCGCGACCTGAGCGAGATCGGCGTCTACGCGCGCGTCGACAACCGCCAGTTCCGCCTGCTCAAGACGGCCACGCCGGGGCCGTACACCTTCATCCTCGAGGCGACCAAGGTGGTGCCGCGCCGGCTCAGCCATCCGTCGCGCAAGACCATCGGCCTGCGCGTGCCGGAAAACCCGATCGTGCTGGCGCTGCTCGAACAACTGCGGCAGCCGCTGCTGGGCACGACCCTGATCATGCCCGGCGAGCAGGACGCGCTCAACGACGCCGACACCATTTGCCAGCGGCTCGGCAAGCAAATCGAGCTGGTCATCGATGGCGGCGCCTGCAGCATGGAGCCGACCACCGTGATCGACCTGACCGGCCCGGACGCCGAGCTGGTGCGCCAGGGCCGTGGCGACGCCGCCTTGTTCGGACTCTGACGCCTTCCCTTCGCGACAAGGCAAGCGCGCCGGCCTTCGACGGCGCCCAAGATCACTTAGCAGCCTCTGGTAGAATCCCCCCATCATGGATATAGATAGCATCGTCCGGACCATCACGGTCTACGCCATTCCGGTTCTTTTTGCAATTTCGCTGCATGAAGCCGCGCACGGCTATGTCGCCCGTTATTTCGGCGACTCCACCGCCGCCGACCTCGGCCGCTTGAGCATCAACCCGATGCGCCATATCGACCCCTTCGGCACCATCTTGCTGCCGTTGATCCTCAGTCTGCTGAGCTTGCCGGCGCTGGGCTACGCCAAACCGGTGCCGGTCGATTACAACCGCCTGCGCAATCCGAAAAAACAAATGGCCCTGGTGGCCGCCGCCGGTCCCGGCGCCAACTTCGTCATGGGGCTGGGCTGGATGGTGTTGTGGGTGCTGCTGACGTTCGTGTTCCACGCCGACCAGGACGACTTTTTCATCCTGATGGCCAAGGCCGGCATCGGCGTCAACTCCGCCATGCTGGTGTTCAACCTGATTCCGCTGCCGCCGCTCGACGGCGGGCGCATCGTCACCGGCATCCTGCCGATGCCGCTGGCGCGCAAGTACGCGCAGATCGAGCGCTACGGCGTCTACGTCTTCATCGCCCTGATCCTGATGATGCAGTTCGGCATGCTGACCGGTTTCCTGGTGGGCGGCATGCATCTGGTGCAGGGCGTTTTCCACCTGCTGGTCAAGCCGCTGATCTTCCTGTTGGGTTGAACCTGCCATGTATCCCGATCGCGTCGTCTCCGGCATGCGTCCGACCGGCTCCATGCATTTGGGCCACTACCACGGCGCGTTGAAAAACTGGATCAAGCTGCAGGCCGAGCAGCCGTGCCTGTTCTTCGTGGCCGACTGGCACGCGCTGACCACGCACTACGACGACCCGGGCGTGATCGAGCGCAGCACGTGGGAGATGCTGATCGACTGGCTGGCCGCCGGCATCGATCCGTCGCAGGCGACCTTGTTCATCCAGTCGCGCGTGCCCGAGCACGCCGAGCTGCACCTGCTGCTGTCGATGGCCACGCCGCTGGGCTGGCTCGAACGGGTGCCGACCTACAAGGACCAGATCGACAACCTGTCCAGCAAGGACTTGTCCACCTACGGCTTCCTCGGCTATCCGCTGCTGCAGGCGGCCGACGTGCTGATCTACCGCGCCAGCCTGGTGCCGGTGGGCGACGACCAGGTGCCGCATATCGAGATGATGCGCGAAATAGCGCGGCGTTTTAATCACTTGTACGGCAAGGAAAAAGGCTTCGAGGAGAAGGCGGAAAAGGCCGTCAAAAAGCTGGGCAGCAAGCGCGCCAAGCTCTACAGCGAGTTGCGCACCGAATACCAGCGCGACGGCAAGGACGAGGCGCTCGAGCAGGCCAAGGCCATGCTGGACGACGCCCAGAACCTGTCGCTGGGCGACCGCGAGCGCCTGTTCGGCTATCTGGAGGGCAGCCGCAAGCTGATCCTGGTCGAGCCGCAGGCGCGGCTGACGGCCGCCTCGCGCCTGCCGGGCCTGGACGGACGCAAGATGTCCAAGAGCTACGGCAACGCCATCGCGCTGCGCGAGGACAAGGAGTCGGTCGGCAAGAAAATCCGCACCATGCCGACCGATCCGGCGCGCGTGCGCCGCACCGACGCCGGCGACCCGGCCCGCTGCCCGGTGTGGCAATTCCACCAGGTGTATTCCGATTCGCCGACCCAGGCCTGGGTGCAGCGCGGCTGCATGTCGGCCGGCATCGGCTGCATCGAGTGCAAACAGCCGGTGATCGACGCCATCGTCAAGGAGCAGGAACCGATGCACGAGCGCGCCCAGCAGTATCTGGACGACCCGTCGCTGGTGCGCGCCATCGTCGCCGACGGCAACGACGCCGCCCGCCGGCTGGCGCAGGACACCATGCGCGACGTGCGCGAGGCCATGGGCCTGGCCTACACCTAGATTATTTTGTAACCCTTCGTAAATTCCGGTAAAGACATAATGAGCGATTCCATTTCTCCCTGGGTGCGGCGCTACGCGCCCCTGATCCCCGGCGGCGCCGTGCTGGACCTGGCCTGCGGCGCC
>DATMSN010001121.1:0-3320 GCA_035565375.1 Duganella sp.
GGTCAGCGTGGCGGTGGCGAAGGTGTAGCTGGCGGCGGGGCAGTTCAGATAGCTTTCCAGCACCAGATCCTTGTCCCTGGGCGGCGACATCTCGCGTTTGAGCGCCACTGCCACCGCGTCGCGCCAGGCGCCATATACGTCACGGCCCGGCGCGCTGCCGGTCCAGCCGCCCTGGCGAAGCGCGAGCAGGTCGGCCAGGCCCCCTTGCGGATTGGGCGCCGACTTCAATCCGGCCTGGCCGAGGATGACGTCGCGCCAGGCGGTGTACAGGTAGGCCCGCTCGTAGCTGGGCAGCACCACGCCCAGGGTGCCGGCCTGATAGCGATCGACGGCGATGTCGGTGCCGGTGCGCTTGACATAGCTGTCCCAAGGCGCATCGCTGCTGGCGAACGCGTGGGACCCGGCCAGCAACGCGGCGGCGGCAATAATGGAATGTGGTTTGGAGCGGAAGATCATGGTGTGGCCTTGGGCTGTGGGGAGCTGGCCGTCGCGCCGCGCTTCCAGGCGTGGCGGTCGAACCAGTAGGTTTTGCGATAACGTTCATGCACCTGCGGCGCGAACGGCTCCTGCGGCGAGAAGCCGGCGCTGCCGGCGCGGCAACTGGCGTGCAGCGTGGCCGGCGATTGTTCGATGATGGTGCGCAGGGGCGCGTTGTCCCTGCCCATGCGGAAGAACATGGGCACCACTTCGTCGGCGGCCAGGCCGTCGAGCCACGCGGGGGAGCGGCACCACCAGGCCAGCGCGGTCACGCTCAGCTTAACCTCGGGCGGCAGCTGCTCGCGCACCTGGCGCACCAGCGATCGATAGAACTCGCGCTGCGACGGTTTGGCCTCCATGTCGAGCTGCACCCAGCCCGAGGTGCTGGCGCCGGCCGCTTCCAGCATGGCGCGCACGATCATCGGGCGGCGCGATTCGATGTCGACCGGAGGATTGACGGTGCTCACTTCAACGTGCAGCACGGGCGTGATCCGCGTCGAGGCGGGCATCGCGGGCCAGCGCTGGCGCGGGCGGGTGAGAGCGGTGTCGCCGGAGAGCAGGATGTGGCGTTGCAGGACGGCCGCCTCCGACGTCGACCACGACGGCAGCCGCGCCTCGTCCCAGAGCCAGGCGACGGCCGGCGCGGCGTTGGCGGCGCCGGCACGGAACAGCAGCGCGGATAGCGCCAGAAGCAGCGGGAAGATCGATTTGCGTGCCATTCGGTCGGGCGTGGGGTTGGATGGGCCGCCGGGGCGACCCACACTGACTACGCTTTCACCGGGCGTCTTCAGGTTGCTGAAAACGCCATTTTACACAAATGTTATTTGATTTGCTATTTGGCTTCGAGCGCGCTGATGGCCGCCGCCACGCCCGCGCCGTACGCCGGATCGGCCTGCGTGCAGTTGAAGATATGGCGTTCCTGCACCGGCTTCGAGACGCCGTGGATGGCCCGCGCCGTGTTCTCGAACAGCAGTCGCTTCTTCTCGTCCGTCAACAGGCGGAACAGGTTGCCGGGCTGCGAGTAGTAGTCGGCGTCGACCCGGTGGTCCCAGTGCGTGGCCGCGCCCTCGATCGACAGCGGCGGCTCGGCGAATTGCGGTTGCTGCAGCCATTCGCCGCGGCTGTTCGGCTCATACGAGGTGCCGGCGCCGTGGTTGCCGTCGGTGCGCATGGCGCCGTCGCGGTGGTAGCTGTGGAACGGGCATTTCGGCGCGTTGACCGGAATCGCGTGGTGATTCACGCCCAGGCGGTAGCGCGCCGCGTCGCCATACGAGAACAGGCGCGATTGCAGCATCTTGTCCGGCGAGAAGCTGACGCCGGGGACCACGTTGGCCGGCGAAAAGGCCGACTGCTCGACGTCGGCGAAGTAGTTTTCGGCGTTGCGGTTCAATTCCAGGATGCCGACATCGATCAGCGGATAATCCTTGTGCGGCCAGACCTTGGTCAGGTCGAACGGGTTGTACGGCACCTTGGACGCCTCGGCTTCCGGCATGATCTGCACCGCCAGTTTCCAGCGCGGGAAATCGCCGTTTTCGATGGCGTCGAACAGGTCGCGCTGCGAGCTTTCGCGGTCCACCGCGACCACCGCCGCCGCCTCGGCGTCGCTGAAGTTGGCGATGCCCTGCTGGCAGACGAAGTGGAACTTGACCCAGAAGCGTTCGTTGTTAGGGCTGATGAAGCTGAAGGTGTGGCTGCCGAATCCGTGCATGTGGCGGTAGCCCTTGGGGATGCCGCGATCGCTCATGACGATGGTGATCTGGTGCAGCGCCTCCGGCAGCAGGGTCCAGAAGTCCCAGTTGTTCTCGGCGCTGCGCAGGTTGGTCTTGGGGTCGCGCTTGACGACGTGGTTCAGGTCCGGGAACTTGAGCGGATCGCGGAAGAAGAACACCGGCGTGTTGTTGCCGACCACGTCCCAGTTGCCTTGTTCGGTGTAGAACTTGACGGCGAAGCCGCGGATGTCACGTTCGGCGTCGGCCGCGCCGCGCTCACCGGCGACGGTGGAAAAGCGCATGAAGATCTCGGTCTTCTTGCCGATCTCCGAGAACAGCGCCGCGCGCGTGTACTGGCTGATGTCGTGGGTGACGGTGAAGGTGCCGAAGGCGCCCGAACCCTTGGCGTGCATGCGGCGCTCGGGGATCACTTCGCGCGCGAAGTGGGCCAGCTTCTCGAGGTGCCAGACATCCTGCAGCAGCACCGGGCCGTGCGGACCGGCGGTCTGGGTGTTCTGGTTGTCGACGACCGGCGCGCCGGCCGCGGTGGTAAGGTTTTTCATGGGCGTCCTTCAGCAAATTGAAGATAAATGGAAACTTCCAGCATAACGAACACGTTGCTTGAGCGCAGCTCTCTTTAGGGAGAGCCGGAAACAAAAACGCCCGACTGATGAGTCGGGCGTTTGATGGTACTACCAATATGACTGCCGCGGTGAACAGCGGCAATGCATATTCATGGTATTACTTGCTTGGGTAGGCCAGGTCGGCGCGGCGGTTCTGGGCGCGGGCGGCGTCGTCGGTACCGGACGCTTTTGGCTTCTCTTTACCGAAGCTGACGGCTTCCATCTGGCTGTCCTTCACGCCCTGCGATTTGAGCGCGGTGATGACGGCTTGGGCGCGTTTCTGGCCCAGGGCCAGGTTGTACTCGGCGCTGCCCTGGTCATCGGTGTTGCCTTCGACTTTGATCGACACGTTAGGGTTCGATGCCAGGAACTTGCCGTGGTCGGCGATCACCGCGTCGAATTCCGGCTTGACGGTGTACTTGTCGAAGTCGAAGTAGACGCTACGGTTTTTGTAGATCGAGCTGTTCGGGTCCAGGTAGGCTGGCAGCGCGGCGGCGGCCGGTGCGGCCAC
>DATMSN010001122.1:0-3048 GCA_035565375.1 Duganella sp.
TCGGCGTTGAACTCGCGCAGCAGCGCGCGCGCGTCGGCGACGGTCTTGGCGCCGTTGAGCACATCGGCCGGCGTGGCCACCTGCTGCGACACGCCGACCTGCTGGTTGAGGGCGCGGCGCTTGTCGAGCAGCGGGTGGATCACGTGCTCGATCCAGGTGTCCATCATCGGCGCCAGCCGCTTGAGGCGCTGCTGCTGCTCCGGATTGTCGGCGGTCATGGCGGTGATGGTGGCGTGGTGGCGCCGCACGGCCTCCTCCTCGGCGGCGATCGGCGCGGTCAGGCTCTCCTCGCCGGTGAGCATGAAGCCGCGGGTGGAGGTTTGGATCTGCACCAGCGCCGTCTCGATCTGGTTGGCCTCGAGCAGCACCTGCAGCGTGTGGCGGTCCCACTCGCTGGCGCGCGAGAGCTTGCTGAAGTTGGTGTAGGCCAGCGTCAGCAGGATCAGGATGATAGCGACGATGGCGCCGAAGCCGGCGGCGAGTTTTGTCTTGATACTTAGGTCGTTCAACATGCTGGCTCCACACGATCAGTCTGGATGCAATGTATCATCTTGCCGCCCATCGTGGAGGACAAAAAAAAGGGGCGCGCCCGGCGGCGGCCCCTGTGTGACTGCGGCGCGACGGCGCGCCGGCCGTTACTGGCCGCGCTTGAGGCGGGCGTTGGCGGCGATGCGCATGCGCAGCGCGTTCAGTTTGATGAAGCCGCCGGCGTCGGCCTGGTTGTAGGCGCCGCCGTCCTCGTCGAAGGTGGCGATGTTCATATCAAACAGCGAGTCGGTCTTCGAATCGCGCGAGACGACGATCACGTTGCCCTTGTACAGCTTGACGCGCACCCAGCCGTTGACGGTGGCCTGGGTGTGGTCGATCAGCGTTTGCAGCGCGACGCGCTCGGGCGCCCACCAGTAGCCGTTGTAGATCATCGACGCGTAGCGCGGCATCAGGTCGTCCTTCAGGTGCGCCACTTCGCGGTCCAGGGTGATCGATTCGATCGCGCGGTGGCCCTTGAGCATGATGGTGCCGCCCGGGGTTTCGTAGCAGCCGCGCGACTTCATGCCGACGTAGCGGTTCTCCACCAGGTCGAGGCGGCCGATGCCGTGCTTGCCGCCCAGGCGGTTCAATTCCGTCAGCACGGTGGCCGGCGACATGCGCACGCCGTTGATGGCGACGATGTCGCCGCGCTCGTATTCGAGGTCGAGGTACTCGGCCTGGTCGGGCGCGGCCTCCGGGCTCACGCTCCAGCGCCACATGGTTTCCTCGGCTTCGGCGCTCGGGTTCTCCAGGTGGCGGCCCTCGAACGAGATGTGCAGCAGGTTGGCGTCCATCGAGTACGGCGCGCCGCCGTTCTTGTGCTTCATGTCGATCTCGATGCCGGCGTCCTCGGCGTACTTGAGCAGCTTTTCGCGCGACAGCAGGTCCCACTCGCGCCACGGGGCGATGATCTTGACGCCCGGCTTGAGCGCGTAGGCGCCCAGCTCGAAGCGCACCTGGTCGTTGCCCTTGCCGGTGGCGCCGTGCGAGATGGCGTCGGCGCCGGTCTCGTTGGCGATCTCGATGAGGCGCTTGGCGATCAGCGGGCGGGCGATCGAGGTGCCCAGCAGGTATTCGCCCTCGTAGACGGTGTTGGCGCGGAACATCGGGAACACGAAGTCGCGCACGAACTCCTCGCGCACGTCGTCGATGTAGATGTTTTCCGGCTTGATGCCGAACTTGATCGCCTTGGCGCGCGCCGGCTCCAGTTCCTCGCCCTGGCCCAGGTCGGCCGTGAAGGTGACGATTTCGCACTGGTAGTTATCCTGCAGCCATTTGAGGATGACGGAGGTGTCGAGGCCGCCCGAGTAGGCGAGGACTACTTTTTTAATATCGCTCATGCTAGTTCCAATGGAGGTGAAATGGTGTGAGTGGTTGTCAGGCGCGGTGGTCAGGCGCGCGCGCCGTCGAGGCGGCCGAGCAGCAGGTATTCGATCAGCGCCTTCTGCACGTGCAGGCGGTTCTCGGCCTCGTCCCAGACCACCGACTGCGGGCCGTCGATGACGTCGGCGGCGACCTCCTCGCCGCGGTGGGCGGGCAGGCAGTGCATGAACAGGGCGTCGGGCGCGGCGCGCGCCATCTTGGCGCTGTCGACGATCCAGCCGTCGAAGGCGGCGATGCGCGCCGCGTTCTCCTCCTCGTAGCCCATGCTGGTCCAGACGTCGGTGTTGACCAGGTGGGCGCCGGCGCAGGCGTCGGCCGGGTTGGCGAAGAAGGTGTAGCGGTCGGTCGACACCAGCGACATGTCCATGTCGTAGCCCTTGGGGGTGGAGACGTGGACGTGGAAGCCGAACACCTCGGCCGCCTGCAGCCACGAATACAGCATGTTGTTGGCGTCGCCGATCCAGGCCACCGTCTTGCCGGCGATCGGGCCGCGGTGCTCGTAGAAGGTGAAGATGTCGGCCAACACCTGGCACGGGTGGTGCTCGTTGGTCAGGCCGTTGATGACCGGCACGCGCGAATGGGCGGCGAAGCGCTCGATGATGTCCTGGCCGAAGGTGCGCACCATGATGATGTCGCACATGCGGCTCATCACCTGGCCGGCGTCCTCGACCGGCTCGCCGCGGCCCAGCTGGGAGTCGCGCGTGTTGAGGTAGATCGCCGCGCCGCCCAGCTGGTGCATGCCGGCCTCGAACGACAGGCGGGTGCGGGTCGAGTTCTTTTCGAAC
Organism: Duganella sp.; assembly: GCA_035565375.1. Taxonomy (GTDB): domain Bacteria; phylum Pseudomonadota; class Gammaproteobacteria; order Burkholderiales; family Burkholderiaceae_D; genus Rugamonas. The sequence continues at coordinate 2,697 of DATMSN010001122.1, forward strand.
ACCATCACCAGGGTGCGGTCGATCAGCGGGTGGTAGATCTCGTAGTTCTTGAACTTTTGCTTGATCAGGCGCGCGCGCTCGATGACGTACTCGTATTCGGCCAACGTGAAATCGGAAAACTGCAGGTAATGCTTGATCGGTTTTTGGATAGGCATAATGACAACTGACAGGTGAGCTGGCCCGGGACTGGGTGCGCGGCCGGCTGAGCCGGACAATTATAAAGGCAATTCGGCCAAACGGGCGAATTGCCGCAGATTGTGCTGCCGCCGGCCCCGTATTTTAATGATAGATCCGCGCCGCGTCGGCCCCGGGCGCGGCCGCCGGCGCGCTCAACGGCAGGTCCAGGGTGAAC
>DATMSN010001123.1:0-1618 GCA_035565375.1 Duganella sp.
AGCTGGTCGAGGAACCACAGGCGCTGCTGCGCCCACGACAACGGCAGCGGCGCCGAGCGGTCGGCGGCCGCGATGCTTTGCGTGCGCTCGGTGGCCGGCGCGGTTTTACGCAACTGGCGCAGGGCCAGTTCCTTCAGCAGCGCTTCGCGCTTCGTCTTCGCATCCATTGCTATTCGTTCTCCTGTTGCAGCAGCCGTTCCAGCTCTTCGTCCGACAGCTCGTCGTATTGCGCGACCAGGTCGGCGACCGCCGCCTGGTCGAATTTTTTCAGGGACAGCTCGGCGATCGCGGCGCCGCAACCGGCCAGGGTCGGCTGCCTGAACACATCGGCCAGCGGCAACTCGACGCCGAACGCGTCGCGCACCCGCGCCACGCAGCGCGTGGCCAGCATCGAATGACCGCCGAGCTCGAAGAAGTGGTCGTGGCGGCCGATCCGCTCGATGGACAGCAGCTCGCGCCAGATCGCGGCCAGCCCCAGCTCGGTCTCGCCCAGCGGCGCCTCGTATGCCGGGCCGGCCGCCTCGTCGCCCGCCGGCGCCGGCAGCCCCTGGCGATCCAGCTTGCCGTTCGGTGTCAACGGCCAGGCATCGACCAGCACATAGGTGGCGGGGATCATGTACTCGGGCAGCGTCGCCGCCAATTGGGTACGCAATACCGGCGGCGTCGCCAGCGCGGCGTCGGCCTGCAGATACGCGACCAGCCGCGCGTCGGCGCCGCCATCCTGGCGCACCATGACCACCGCGTCATGCACGCCGGCGCACAGGCGCAGCGCCGACTCGATCTCGCCCAGCTCGATGCGCAAGCCGCGCAGCTTGACCTGGAAGTCGTTACGGCCCAGATACTCGATGCTGCCGTCGGCGCGCCAGCGCGCCAGGTCGCCGGTGCGGTACATGCGGGCGTTGGCATCGGCGGCGAACGGATCGGAGACAAAGCGCTGCGCGGTCAGTTCGGGCTGATTCAGATAGCCCAGGCCCACGCCCGCGCCCGCTATATGCATTTCACCGGCCACGCCGGGCGGCACCAGCTGGCCGCGCGCGTCGAGCAGATAGATACTGGTGTTGGCGATCGGCCGCCCGATCACGCCGCGCCGTGCCGCGTTCGCGGCGCACTGGTTGAAGGTGGCGTGCACCGCCGTTTCGGTCGGGCCGTACAGATCGTGCAACCGCAGCGCCGGAAAGCGCGCGGCGAACCGCTCGTACAGGGCGTAAGGCAGGGCTTCGCCGCTGGCCACCACCGTATGCAGCGACGCATACTGCCCGCCACCGGGCAGCTCCAGGAAGGCGGCCAGCATCGACGGCACGAAATGCACCAGCGTGATGTCGTGCCGCGCGATGGCCGCCGCCAGGTACACCGGGTCCATATGGCCGCCCGGCCGCGCCATCACCAGTTCGGCGCCGGACAGCAGCGGCAGGAAGATTTCCCACACCGAGACGTCGAAGCCGATCGGGGTTTTCTGCAATACGCGGTCGCCGGCGCCCAGCGCGAAATAGTCGCGCGCCCACAGCAGATGGTTCATCGACGCGCCATGCGCGTTCAATGCCGCTTTCGGCTTGCCGGTCGAACCCGACGTGTAGATGATGTAGGCCAGACTGCCCGCGTCCACGCCGTCGGCGGGCGC
>DATMSN010001124.1:0-4376 GCA_035565375.1 Duganella sp.
GTTGGGCACCTTGCTATAGCGCTGCAGGAACAGCGTGTTCGACCACTTCTCCAGATTCCACGTCAAGCTGGCATTGAGCTTGTCGCGCCAATCGGGGTTGGTCAAATCCTCCAGATCGTCGTTCAACGGATCGCCGGCGAACTGGCGCGATTTCTTATCCAGGGTCTTCGAATAATTCAGCTTGGTGACGAACTGACCCCAACCCGTGGTGCGCAGCACATGCCTGACGCTGACATCGATGCCGTTCACGCTGGTCGACGCCGCGTTGATCGGATTGACCGTGATCTGGCGGATCTCGCCCGGCTTGTTCAGCGCCGTCAGCGGATTACGCTCGATGCGGGCGATGGCGTCCGCGCAGGTGGGCGACGTCAGGTCGCCGGCGATGCGGCAGTCCGACTCGTCGCGCAGCAGTTTGTCGGCGCTCAGATTGGTCACCAGATCGTCGATCTTGATGTTCCAATAATCGAGCGTCACATCGAAGTCCGCGCTGGGCGACCACACCAGCCCCAAGCCCGTCGAACGGCCCTTCTCCGAGCGCAGATCCTTGCTGCCGTTTTGCACGTAATCGACGCCTGGCGAGACGTTGGCGAACTCGCAGTCCGCCACCGGCTGGCCGGCCTTCGCGCAGCGGTAGTAGTCGGTGGTCGACGAATAATAGCCGGTGCCGCGCGCCTTGTAGATATAGTTCATGTCCGGCGCGCGGAAGCTGGTGGCGTAATTGCCGCGCACCAGCAGCTGTTTGACGGGACGCCATTCCAGCCCGCCGTTGTAGGTGGCCTTGCCGTCGTCGCGGCCGGCGAAGCTGTAACGGTCATAGCGTCCGGCCAGGGTGGCCGACAATTGAGGCAGCAACGGCACGCTCGCCTCCAGACCCGCCGCGAAACGCTTGCGGGTGCCGGCGGTGACGTCGGCCGGCGGCGCGAGGTTGAAGTAGCCCGCGTTGATGCGTTCATCCGGCCGGTTCGAGAAGCCCTGCTTGCCCACCTCCGCCACCGCCGCCAGATTGACCGGACCGGCCGGCAGCGTGAAGGCCTCGCCGTTGGCGGTCACACTGAGGGTATTGGTCCACGACTTGTCGTCACTTTTTGTCAAGCCGGTGATGCTGTCGAATTCGGCCGGCGTCAGACGGCGCGTCAGGCGCGACTGGTCGGGCGCGTAGATCGCCACGCCGTCGGCATCGAAGCCCTGTTGCGGACCGAGGAAAAAGCTGTCGATGTTGGCCAGCGCGCGCGGCGCCTTGGCCTGGCTTTTGTACAGCGAGGCCGTGTATCCGGCCTCGTACCGCCAACTGCCGGCCAACTGGCCCCTGGCGCCGAACGACAAGGAACTGGCCTGGTCGTCCCAGGTACGGTTGTAACGATCGACACCGCCCATTTCCTCCGGCGAGATGTATTTGTTCCACGCCTCATAGTTGCCGGTGTTCTGGTTCAGGAAATAGGCGTCGGTGATCGAGCGCGACGTCCACGACGGGCCACGCGTGTTGTTAGAGCTGCGGTTCTGGCCAAACAAGCCCTCGACGAACAAGGTGGTGCTCGGCGAGAGCTCGTAGTTGGCGCTGCCGAACACGTTCTGGCTGCTGTTTTTGGTCTGCGTGGTCCAGTAGGTCGGGCCGACGTTCGGGCTGGCGCAATAGCTGCCGGTCCTGGCGGTGTACTTGACGGCGCTGCCGTTGAAGACGTCGCCCAGGCCGGCGCAGGCGTCGCCCAGATCGACGTAGCGGCCGGTGGTGACGTCGCGCCGCCCCAGGATCGAGGTCGGGGCCACGCCGGTTTTGCTGCTCATGAAATCGCGGTCGCGGCTCCACAATGGATCGCGCTCCAGCAGTTCGATGCTGAACAGGGTACTGAGTTTGTCGAACGTGTGGCCGCCGGTGAACTGCAGCCGCTTGTCGCCGCCGCCGCCGCGCGACGTGCCGCCCGCTTTCAGGTTGATATCGTAGCCGTCGGCCTGTTTTTTCAGGATGATGTTGACCACGCCGGCGATAGCGTCCGAGCCGTAGACGGCGGACGCGCCGCCGCTGAGGATCTCGATGCGGTCGACGATGGCCGACGGGATGTTGGCCAGGTTGGTGAAATTGACCGTGCCTTCATAGGCGATCGGGAAGTCCGCCATGCGGCGGCCATTGAGCAGCACCAGCGTATGGTTCGGCCCCAGGCCGCGCAGGCTGATGGCGTTGGCGGAAGGCGTGAACGTGTTGCCGTAGTCGGCACCCTGCGTGAAGCCGCTGTTCTGCGACTGGTTGCTCAAGGCGTCGAAGACGTTTCTGTAACCTTGTTTGGTGATGTCGTCGCCGGTGATGACGGTGACGGCGGAAGGGCCTTCGAGCGTGGCGCGCGGTATGCGCGAGCCGGTGATGACGACCGCGGGCGGGCTCAGGGTGTCCGAGCCGGCCGTCTGCGCGCTGGAAGAGCCGGCAGCGCCGCACAGCAGCGCGATCGCGCCTGCCGCCAGCGGATTCAATTTAAATTGTGTTTGCACTGAAGTGATCCGAAAAGAGATAGGGATGCCATATTATCAACTATCGCGGCCGGAATAAAGGAACGAATCCGCACAAGCTTATGCGTTATTTTGGTACGAAAGCCGGATACGCCCCGGTGCTGCTCTACAATCCCCGCTACGCCGGCCCGCGCGCCGGCCCGTCGCATTTTATCGGGGACATCCATGACCACATCCGCCAACGCCGGCCCCAAATGGGGCATGGCCATCGATCTTGAACGCTGCATCGGTTGCCACGCCTGTTCGGTCGCCTGCAAAGTCGAAAACTCCGTCTCGCTCGGCCACTTCCGCACCAAGGTGTATTACTACGATTACGCCGCCGTCAATCCGCACAACCAGCAGCCGACCACCAGGCGTGCCTTCCTGCCCACGCTGTGCATGCAATGCGAGGACGCGCCCTGCCTGGACGCCTGCCCGACCGACGCGATCACGCGCGGCGCCGACGGCATCGTGCGCATCGACGATGCCGTCTGCGACCGCAGCCGCGACTGCATCAAGGCCTGCCCGTATGGCGCCATCCACATCGACCCCGTCGCCGAGGTGGCCGACAAATGCGATTTCTGTTCGCACCGGCTGGCCGCCGACATGGAGCCGGCCTGCGTGGAAGTGTGCCCGGCCGACGTCTTCGCGTTCGGCGACTTGAACGACCCGGCCAGCAAGGTCAGTCTGTTCCACGCCAAGCACCGCCAGCAGACGGCACCGCTCAAACCGGAGGAAAAAACCCGGCCGCTGGTTCAGTACCGTGGCCTGGGCGGCGTGGTGCCGCGCGCGATGGAGCGCAAGATCCCCAAGGGCCGCCCCCACGACCCGTTCTCGTACGAGGTCGAAACGTGGGACCAGCTCAAGTCCGAGTTCCCGCCGGCCGCGCCGCATGCCAACAAAGCGCGGGGAGGCTGACCATGGATCGTCGGGGATTCATCAAAAGCGGCATCGGCTCGATGGCCACCTTGGGTTTGGGCGAGACCATCCTGCTCACGCCCAATACCGCCAGCGCCATGAACTACCGGCCGCTGGCCGACGGCCGCCAGCGCAAGGTCAAGAACGATTACCGGTCCGCCAAGCGCGTCACCAGCGTGTGCCTGAACTGTTCGACCGTGTGCGGCATCGAGGCCTTCGTCCAGGACGACAAGGTGATCAAAATCCGCGGCAACCCGCTCGACCCGAACATGGGCAGCCACATGACCTGCGCCAAGGGCCAGTCGGGACCGACCATCAACGACTATCCGGAACGGCTGTTGTATCCGCTCAAACGGGTCGGCGCGCGCGGCGAGGGCAAATGGCAGCGCATCAGCTGGGAGCAGGCGTACACCGAAGTGGCCGAACGCATCAAGGCCAGCATCGCCAGCGGCCATCCGGAGCGGGTCGCGCTGCACCAGGGCCGCTCGCGCATCGACGCCGAGATCAACCGCTTCCTGAGCGCGATCGGCACGCCGGTGCAGTTGAACCACCGCGCGCTGTGCTCGTCCAACAAGCGCGCCGCCAATTACGTGTCGCTGGGCGAGACCGACTGGGAATCGATCGACGCCGAACGCTGCAAATACTTCCTCAACTTCGGCTCCAACTTCTACGAGGCGCACCAGGGCGGCCTGCACCTGGTCAGCCGCGTGGTCAAGGCGCGCTTCGACCACGGTGCCAAACTGGTCACCTTCGACGTGCGCCTGTCCAACACGGCCGGCCGCAGCGACGAGTGGCACCAACCCTTCCCCGGCACCGAGGGCGCCGTCGCGCTGGCGATGGCCCACGTGATCATCCGCGAAAACGAAATCGACCACGAATTCGTCGCCAAGTTCGTCCAGCCCGGGCTCGAGACGATGCGCGCCTGGCTGGCCACCTGCACGCCGGAATGGGCGGCCGGGCTGTCCGGCATCGCCGCGCGCGAC
>DATMSN010001125.1:0-2144 GCA_035565375.1 Duganella sp.
CCGCCCGGGCCGCCGGCGCCGCCGCCGCGCCGCAAAATAGCGCTGCCAATACTAAGCGGGTGCCGACTGTGCTAAAATTTTTCATAGTAGGTCCGGTGGATGCGCCAGTCGATGCGCCTCACCGGGCAGCGACCCGCCCTAGGCACACACCAGCAAGCAGTGTCCTTATCAGAGGATAAGGTTGCTAATTTGAATCAAATTCTGCCCATAAAACCCTGAACTAGCAAGCGAAACCGCGCTACGACAACCGGCGCGGCTGTTGCATTTTTGGTGGAAAAATCGCCGCGGCACCCGTCGTTTCGGAACGCGCGTTATCAAGGCAATCACATAGTTATCAACACAGTACAGACATGGCCATTTTAAATATTTTGCGTTACCCCGATCCGCGCCTGCACAAGGTCGCCAAGCCAGTCACCGTCTTCGACGAGCGCCTGGAGCAACTGGTCGCCGACATGGCCGAGACCATGTACGAAGCGCCCGGCATCGGCCTGGCCGCCTCGCAGGTGGACGTGCACGAGCAATTGGTGGTGATCGACATCACCGAGACCAAGGACGCGCTGGTGGCCTACATCAACCCGGAAATCATCTGGGCCAGCGACGAGAAGCAAGTCTACGACGAAGGCTGCCTGTCGGTGCCCGGCGTCTACGACGGCGTCGAACGCCACGCCCGGATCAAGGTGCGCGCGCTCGACGTCAAGGGCCAGCCGTTCGAGGTCGAAGCCGACGGCCTGCTGGCCGTCTGCATCCAGCACGAGATGGACCACCTGCTGGGCAAGGTCTTCGTCGAATACCTGTCGCCGCTCAAGCGCAACCGCATCAAGACCAAAATGATCAAGGAAGAACGCGGCCTCGAGCGCGAGGCGCAGCTGCGCGCGCAGGGCCGCCGGTACTGACCATGAAAGTGATCTTCGCCGGCACGCCGGAATTCGCCGCCGTGGCCCTCCAATCGCTGCACGAGGCCGGCTTTGAAATCCCGCTGGTCCTGACCCAGCCCGACCGCCCCGCCGGCCGCGGCATGCACCTGCAGCCATCGGCCGTCAAGCAATACGCGCTCGCCCACGGCATCGAGGTGCTGCAGCCGCTGTCGCTGCGCACCGACAGCAAGGACCCGCAACGCGCCGAGCAGGCGCTGGCCGCCCACGCGCGCCTGCTGTCGACGCCGTACGACGTGATGGTGGTGGCCGCCTACGGCCTGATCCTGCCGCGCAGCACGCTCGACATCAAGCCCTGCCTCAATATCCACGGCTCGCTGCTGCCGCGCTGGCGCGGCGCCGCGCCGATCCACCGCGCCATCGAGGCCGGCGACGCCGACACCGGCATCACCATCATGGAGATGGAGGAAGGCCTGGACACCGGTCCGATGCTGCTGATCGAACGCATCGCCATCGGCGAGCACGACACCACCGGCGTGGTGCACGACAAGCTCGCCGCGCTGGGCGGCAGGATGATCGTCGAGGCGCTGCGCAAGATGGAGCACAACCAGCTCGAAGCGGTGCCGCAGCCGGACCAGGGCGTCACCTACGCCGCCAAGATCAGCAAGGAGGAGGCGGCGCTGGACTTCAGCCGCTCCGCCGTCGAGATCGGCCGCAAGATCCGCGCCTTCAATCCCTTCCCCGGCGCGCACGCCACGGTCAACGGTGTCAACATCAAGCTGTGGGGCGCCGAGGTGCTGCAAGCCGACAGCAAAACGCCGGCCGGCCGGGTGCTGGCGGCCGATGCGCAGCACGGCATCGTGGTCTCGTGCGGCGTCGGCGCGCTGCGCCTGACGGAACTGCAAAAGCCGGGCGGCAAGCGCCTGCCGGCGGCCGAGTTCATCAAAGGTTTTCCGCTGGAGAACCTTACTTTCGAGTAAGTCAGGGCCGCTTCAAGCAAGCTCTTAAATTGCGCGTTATGATGGCTCCCCGCTTCCGGCATCGCCCGGAAGCACTTTTGACTGGAACCTACATGACCGATCTGATCGACAAACTGCACTGGCGCTACGCCACCAAGAACTACAATCCCTCCAAGAAAGTGGACAACGAAAAGCTGGAGCGCATCCTGGAAGCGGTGCGCCTGGCCCCGACCTCCAGCGGCCTGCAGCCGTTCGAGGTATTCGTCGTTGAAAACCCGGAACTGCGCGCCAAGATCCGTGAAGTGGCATGGGG
>DATMSN010001126.1:0-1504 GCA_035565375.1 Duganella sp.
GGTGGCGCCGGACGGCAGCGGCGTCGCCGGCCTGGCCCGTCCCGAGAAGATCGCGCTGGCCAACGCCACCATCAAGATCCGCGACGGCAGCATCCGCATCGACAGCGTCGAGAAAAACGGCGGCGCGTGGCGCAGCAAGGGCCAGGCGACCGGCGTGCCGGTCAACTATCTGGGCCAGCTGTCCGACGCCTGGCGCGAGAACGTGCGCGGCAACCTGACCATCGGCGCCGACTGGGGCCTCAATCTCCAGGCGGGCACCAAAACCGCCGCCCCGGTGCTGGGCGGCTCGCTGCACGTGTTCCGCGAACAGGGCGACCTGACCATCATCGGCGCCGACCTGTCGCAGGCGCTGGGACTGACCAAGCTCGATGCGCGCGTCGACGTCACCGACGGCACGCTGCGCACGCGGCTCGATGTCGACGGCACCCGCGTGGGCCAGGCCCGCATCGACGGCAGCGCCCAACTGCACGACGGCAGGCTGGCCGACACCAGCCCGTTCACGCTGGAAGGCAACGCCAATATGGGCTCGCTGGCCTGGCTGGCGCCACTGGCGGGTCAACCGGGGCTGGAAATCGACGGCAGGTTGAAGCTGGCCATTTCCGGCAGCGGCACGCTGGGCGCGCCTCAACTGAATGGCGACATCAACGGCGACAAGCTGACGGTCAACCTGCCCGACCAAGGCATCAAGCTGCGCAACGGCGTCCTGCAGGCGCGCCTGGCCGGCGACCAGCTGCAGCTGCAAAAACTGGGCTTCGACGGCGCCGAGGGCCGCGCGCTGGCCGATGGCTGGATACGCTACGCCGGCAACGAGGCGACGATGGCGCTCAAGCTCACCGCCGACAAGCTCGAACTGCTGTCGCGCCCCGACCGCATCCTGGTCGTCAGCGGGCAGAGTTCCCTGACGCGCGACGCCAAACGCTTCCAGCTCGACGGCAAGTTCCGCGCCGACCGCGCCAGCATCGAGCTGGCCGGCGAAGGCGGGCCGACCATCAGCAACGACGTGGTCGTCGTCGGCAAGGGCGCGCCGCCGGCCAAGAGCGCGCAGGGCATGCCGCTCAACGTCGATGTGGAAGCCGATCTTGGCGACGCGTTCAAGCTGCAAGGCAAAGGGCTCGACGCGCGGCTGGCCGGCGCGGTGCGCATCCGCATCACCGACCGCCGCCCGCCCAGGGTCAACGGCAGCATCCGCGTGGTGGACGGCACGTATGCGGCGTACGGCCAGAAACTGGCGATCGACCGTGGCGTGATCAACTTCACCGGCGCCTACGACAATCCGGGGCTCAACATCCTGGCCGTGCGGCGCCGTCCGGAGGGCGAGCCGCTGAGCGAGACCAACGTGGAAGCGGGCGTGGAAGTGCGCGGCACGGCGCTGGCGCCATCGGCCAAGCTGGTGTCGACGCCGACGGTGCCCGACAGCGACAAGCTGTCATGGCTGGTGCTGGGCCACGGCATCGAAAACACGGCCGGCAACGACATGGCGCTGCTCAGCACCGCCGCCGGCGCG
>DATMSN010001127.1:0-3606 GCA_035565375.1 Duganella sp.
GTGAACGGCCGCCACCGGCGCGCTCACCGCCAGCCAGCCCGACGCCGGCAGCAGCGGCACCAGCAGCAGCGCGACGATGTTGATGATCTTGATCAGCGGATTGACGGCCGGGCCGGCCGTGTCCTTGTACGGATCGCCCACCGTGTCGCCCGTCACCGCCGCCTTGTGCGCCTCCGAGCCCTTGCCGCCGAAGTGGCCGTCCTCGATGTATTTCTTGGCGTTGTCCCAGGCGCCGCCGCCGGTCGTCATCGAGATGGCGACGAACAGGCCGGTGACGATGGTGCCCATCAGCATGCCGCCCAGCGCGGCCGAACCCAGCAGCATGCCCACCACCACCGGCACCACCACCGGCAGCAGCGACGGCACGATCATTTCCTTGATCGCCGACGCGGTCAGCATGTCGACCGCCTTGTCGTACTCCGGCTTGCCGGTGCCGTCCATGATGCCCTTGATGTCGCGGAACTGGCGCCGCACCTCGACCACCACGGCGCCGGCCGCGCGCCCCACCGCTTCCATCGCCATCGCGGCGAACAGGTAGGGGATCAGGCCGCCGATGATGAGGCCGACGATGACCATCGGGTTGGACAGGTCGAAGGTGATGCTCTTGCCCGCCGATTCGAGCGCGTGCGTGTAGTCGGCGAACAGCACCAGCGCGGCCAGCCCGGCCGAGCCGATCGCGTAGCCCTTGGTGACGGCCTTGGTGGTGTTGCCCACCGCGTCGAGCGGGTCGGTGATGGCGCGCACCGATTCGGGCATGCCGGCCATTTCGGCGATGCCGCCGGCGTTGTCGGTGATCGGCCCGTAGGCGTCGAGCGCGACGACGATGCCGGCCATCGACAGCATGGCCGTGGCGGCGATGGCCACGCCGTACAGCTGCCCCAGCTGGTACGACACCAGGATCGCCGCGCACACGGCCAGCACCGGCAACGCGGTCGACTTCATCGACACCCCCAGCCCGGCGATGATGTTGGTGCCGTGGCCGGTGGTGGACGCTTCGGCGATGTGCTTGACCGGGTAGAAGTCGGTGCCGGTGTAGTACTCGGTGATGTAGACCATCAGCCCGGTGAGCACGATGCCGACCACGGTGCAGCCGAGCAGGCGCATGCGCATCGCGTCGTCCGGCCAGATCTGCCACGTGACGAGCGCGAAGCCGATCAGCGACAGCCCGGCCGCCCACCACAGGCCGGTGTACAGCGCCGACATGATTTTCTTGCCCGGCTTGGCCTTGACCATCGAGCAGCCGATGATCGAGGCGATGATGGAGACCGCGCCCAGCAGCAACGGATAGACGACCGCCGCGCTCGACCCCGTCATCAGCAGCGCGCCCAGCAGCATGGTGGCGATCAGGGTGACGACGTAGGTTTCAAACAGATCGGCGGCCATGCCGGCGCAATCGCCGACGTTGTCGCCGACGTTGTCCGCGATCACGGCCGGGTTGCGCGGATCGTCCTCCGGGATGCCCGCCTCGACCTTGCCGACCAGGTCGGCGCCGACGTCGGCGCCCTTGGTGAAGATGCCGCCGCCGAGCCGCGCGAAGATGGAGATCAGCGAGGCGCCGAACGCCAGCCCGATCAACGGCTCGATGACCTTGTGCAGATTGGGGCCGAGGTCGGGCGGCAAGCCGGCGATCAGGTACATATAAAACAGCACCACGCCCAGCAGGCCGAGCCCGACCACCAGCATGCCGGTGATGGCGCCGCCCTTGAAGGCGACGTCGAGCGCCTGGTTCATGCCCTTCGTGGCGGCCTGCGCGGTGCGCACGTTGGCGCGCACCGACACGTTCATGCCGATGAAGCCGCACGCGCCCGAGAGCACCGCGCCGATCAGGAAGCCGATGGCGGTGTTCAGGTCCAGCAGCACGCCGATGAGGATGAGCAGCACCACGCCGACGATGGCGATGGTGCGGTACTGGCGCGCCAGGTAGGCGGCGGCGCCTTGCTGAATCGCCAGGGAAATTTCCTGCATCCGCGGGTTGCCCGCGTCCTGGCGCAAAATCCAACTACGTGACCATAATCCATACACCACGGCGATGACGCCGCAACCGACCGCTAACCAAAGACTGGCTGCCATAGAGTCCCCTTATTTTTATTGAACGAGCCTACAAACCACACTTCAGATAACCGCCCCTCGTGGAGGCGGCCAACTAACCTGCGAACTGCAAAACGTCAAATCGGGAGGCATCCAGCTTTTGCCGGCCTGGGCGCCACGCGCCGCGCGCGGGCGTAAAAAAAGCGGACCTCGGTCCGCTCTACTTTACCGCTTATTCGGCGAGCGCGGCAAACGCGCTGTCGCGAATTTGTTCAACCGGACCGACCCCGGCGATGCGGCGGTATTTCGGCGCGCCCGGTTCGCCCGACTGCGCCCACGTGTTGTAGTAGCCGAGCAGCACTTCGGTTTGATTGTGGTAGACGTCCAGCCGCTTCTTGACGGTTTCGGCCTTGTCGTCGTCGCGCTGCACCAGGTCTTCGCCGGTGACGTCGTCCTTGCCGTCCACCTTGGGCGGATTGAACTTGACGTGGTAGACGCGGCCCGAACCCGGATGGCAACGGCGGCCGTCCATGCGTTCGATGATCGAGTCGTCCGGCACGTCGATTTCCAGCACGTAGTCGACGGCCACGCCGCTATCCTTCATGGCGTCCGCCTGCGCGACCGTGCGCGGGAAGCCGTCGAACAGGTAGCCGTTGGCGCAGTCCGGCTGCTTCAAGCGTTCCTGCACCAGGCCGATGATGATGTCGTCGGAGACCAGGCCACCCGCATCCATCACCTTTTTGGCGGCCATGCCCAACTCCGTCCCGGCCTTGATCGCGGCGCGCAGCATGTCGCCGGTCGAGATCTGGGGGATGTTGTATTTTTCTTTGATGAAATTAGCCTGGGTGCCCTTGCCTGCACCTGGTGCTCCTAAAAGAATAAGACGCATGAAAAATTCCTAAAACAGATTTTGGATGTGGTTAGTGTTTGTGTGGAAACAGTAAAAATACTGCAAGTCCGACTATGTTGATACGAAACTTACCACAGAACTTCGTCTCAACGCCAATTTGTGACGGCTTCCACCGCTCTTGGCTGGCAAAACAGGAGTATAGAGACATATTCCGTATGAATATGGCACTTGCCTCCCGCTTATGATTGATTTATTCCGGTAAGCTGATCTATATCAAGAAAGCGGTTGATATAGCAATCGCACCCGCGCCAGATCCTCCGGCGTGTCGACCCCGGCGGCCGGCGCCGACTCGGTCACGTGGACGGCGATCGGATAACCGTGCCACAGCACGCGCAGTTGTTCCAGCGCTTCGATCGATTCCAGCGGCGACGCCTCCAGCGCCGGATAGGCTTGCAGGAAATCGTTGCGGTAGGCGTACAGTCCGATGTGGCGCAGCGGTACGTGGCCTGCGGGCAGTGTTTGTTTGGACTGCGCGAAGGCGTCGCGGTTCCACGGTATGGTCGCGCGCGAAAAATACAGGGCCCGGCCGGCCTTGTCCAACACCACCTTGACCACGTTCGGGTTGAACGCGTCGGCGGCGTCGTGCAGCGGATGGGCGCAGGTCGACATCGGCACGTCGGCGCCGATGCGGGCGGCGGCGGCCTGCAGCAGCGCCGGCTCGATCAGCG
>DATMSN010001128.1:0-9736 GCA_035565375.1 Duganella sp.
GGTTGCGCTTCAGGTAGCGCGCGTTGTCGACCGAGTACCAGGTCCAGCACAGCAGCGCGCCGACGGCTCACAGCACGCCGAGCAGCTTGCCCGCCAGCGGCGCCGCGTGGCCCGGGTCGTGCGTGAAGACGTCGATGTTGATGCAGGCGATGCCGGCGGCCACCAGCAGCAGCGGCAGCATCAACTGCTTGATCGGCACCGCGCCGTGGTCCTTTTGTCCCATCAAGGTGACCGATATCGGCAGCACGCCGATGATCAGCGACGTCGCCGACACGCCGGCCAGCTGCACGCCCAGCGCGAGCAGCATGTAGTAGACAATGTTACCGGCCAGCGCGTGCTTGGTCATCGCGATGACGTCGCCGCGGTCGAGGCGGCGCAGCAGCGCGGGCAGGCGGGGCAGCATCAGGGCGGCGGCGATGAGGCCATAGGCGATGTAGCGCCCGCAGGCCATCTCCAGCGCCGTGAACGACGTCAGGAAGGCGGGCACGATGAACACCATGCCCCACACCGCGCCGGCCAGCAGGCCGCATAACACGCCTTGCCACATGGCTCGCTTCCTTAGTAGAGGGTGCACAGCCACCAGACGGCGGCCACGTTGGCGACGACGCCGCACCAGAACGCGATCTGGAACGAGGTCTTGGCGGTTTTGTGGCGCAGCCAGCGCTGCGCGAGCAGGCCGCCGGGCCAGCCGCACGCCAGCCCGGCCAGCAGCAGGGTGCGTTCCGAAATGCGCTGGCGATGTTGGACGGCGGCCGATTTGTCGACCGCGTAGACGACGAAGCAAACGACGCTGGCGACGCCGTACACCGACGCCAGCCAAAGCAGCATCAAGGACGGCAGTGGCGCGCCGTCCGGCGTCACCGGGATCAGAAGTAGCGCAGGCCGAGGGCGGCCTTGACTTCGTCGGTGGTCCGCGCGGCCACCTCGCGCGCGCGCATCGTGCCTTCCTTGAGCATCTGCATGATGTAGCCGTGATCCTTGGCCAGCTCCTCGCGGCGGGCACGGATCGGCGCCAGCATCTCCTGCAGCACCACTTCCAGGCGCTTCTTGACGATGGAATCACCCAGTCCGCCACGCACGTAATGGGCCTTCATTTCCTCCAGCTTGTCCTTTTCGGGATCGAAGGCGTCCAGGTAGATGAAGGCGACGTTGCCCTCCAGGTGGCCCGGGTCTTCGACGCGCAGGTGCAGCGGATCGGTATAAACCTTTTTGACGGCGGCGGTGATCTCGGCCGCCGTGGCGCCCAGATTGATCGTGTTGCCGAGCGATTTGCTCATCTTGGCCTTGCCGTCGGTGCCCGGCAGGCGGCCGATCTCCGGCACCAGCGCCTTGCACTCGACCAGGATGTCCTTGTTGGCGATGCGGTTGAAGCGGCGCACGATCTCGTTGGTCTGTTCGATCATCGGGATCTGGTCTTCGCCGACCGGCACGATCGACGCCTTGAACGCCGAGATGTCGGCCGCCTGCGAGGCGGGGTAGGTCAGGAAGCCGGCCGGGATGTCGCGCTCGAAGCCGCGCAGCGCGATTTCGGTCTTGACGGTCGGGTTGCGCTCGAGGCGCGCCACGGTGACCATGTTCAGGTAGTAGAAGGTCAGCTCGGCCAGTTCCGGGATCTGCGACTGGATCAGGATCGTCGATTTGGCGGGGTCGATGCCGACGGCCAGATAGTCGAGCGCCACCTCCACCACGTTGCGGTGCACCTTGTTGGTGTCGTCCATGTTGTCGGTCAGCGCCTGGGCGTCGGCCAGCATGATGAACTGCTTGTAATCGTGCTGGTAGGCGACGCGGTTGCGCAGGCTGCCGACGAAGTGGCCCAGGTGCAGCGGGCCGGTCGGGCGGTCGCCGGTCAGGATCACGGTCGGGCCTTTGGCGGCGGTGGCGGAAGGCGCCGTGGCGATAACTTGGGACTGGTCAGACAGACTCATCAGGGTTCCTTTGCGTTGCCCCGATCCGGCGCGACGAATAAAAAACGCCACCGGATGAGGGGCGGCGTTGATAAAAATATCACATCACTATGGGTAGACAGTGGCCGCGCGCTAGCAGCGGCGCCAAGTCGAACGGGTGTGAGGTGTGGTGGGAAAAATCATGCGCGTATGGTTGCAGTTCGGCGGCGGTCTGTCAAGGTCCGCCCGGCGCGCCGGACGGGAACCAACGGCCTGTGGCACCGGTCTAAACAAAAAAGGGGAGCGATATGCCGGACAATTTCAATTCGGTCGAGTTCATGGACACTTTGATTGAGGGCGGCTTTCCCGAAAAGCAAGCCAAGGCGCTCGCCTCGGCGATGTACCGGCTGATCGACAGTCATCTGGTCACCAGCAGCCATCTCGACATGCGGATCGCGCAACTCAAGTCGGAGTTGATCCAATGGATGGTCACCATCATGATCGTGCAAACCGGCGCCACCGCCGTGCTGTTCAAGCTCATGCACTGAAGTTGCCGCACTGAAGCTGTTCCATTGCGGAATCCGCAATCCATAGGTAGTATTGCCTATCATACAAGGCAATCCCCTTTTGGAGTCTCCATGCGTCTTCCCGTCGTTGCTGTGTTGTCCACCCTGATGTCCGCCCTGATCGCCCCCGCCGCCGTGGCGCAAACGGCACCGATGGCCCCCGATATCGCCGCCGCCAAGTTCGAAGCCGAGATCCCCGACGCGAACTACGTCAAGCGCGACGTGATGATCCCGATGCGCGACGGCGTCAAACTCCACACCGTCATCGTCATCCCCAAGGGCGCACAACACGCGCCCATCGTGTTGACGCGCACCCCGTACAGCGCCAGCGGCCGCGCCCAGCGCAACGTCAGCCCCAGCATCGCCGCCACGGTCGGCCAGGGCGACGAGGTGATGGTGGACGCCGGCTACATCCGCGTGTTCCAGGACGTGCGCGGCAAGTACGGTTCCGAAGGCGACTACGTCATGACGCGCCCCCTCAAAGGCCCGCTCAACGCCACCCGCACCGACCACGCGACCGACGCCTGGGACACCATCGAATGGCTGGTCAAGAACATCCCGGAAACCAACGGCAAGGTCGGCATGATCGGCTCCTCGTACGAAGGCTTCACCGTGCTGATGGCGCTGACCGATCCGCACCCGGCGCTCAAGGTGGCCGTGCCGATGAGCCCCATGGTCGACGGCTGGCGCGGCGACGACTGGTTCCACAACGGCGCCTTCCGCATGACCAACCTGAGTTACATCGCCGGCCAGACCGGCGCCAAGGGCGGCGGCGGCGCGCTCGCCACCGGCGTCTATGACGACTACGAGGGCGTGCTGCGCGCCGGCTCGGCGGGCGATTACGCCAAGCGCTTCGGCCTCGATAAACTGAACTTCACGCGCAAGTTGTTCGAGCACCCGGCCTACGACAGCTACTGGCAGCATCAGGCGCTCGACAAGATCCTCGCCAAGCGCGCGCTCAAGGTGCCGACGATGACGGTGGTCGGCTACTGGGACCAGGAGGACATCTACGGCGCCTACGCCACGTATGCCGCCGTCGAGCCGCAGGACACGGCCAACGACAAGAACTTCCTGGTGGTCGGGCCGTGGCGCCACAGCGGCGTCAATTACGAAGGCTCGACCCTGGGCGTGCTCAAATTCACCGGCGACACCGCGCTCGAATTCCGCCGCGACGTCATGCTGCCGTTCCTGGATCAATACCTGAAGGACGGCGCGCCGGCCGCCGACACGCCGCCGGTGCTGTTCTACCAGACCGGCGTCAATCGCTGGCAGCGCCTGCAGCGATGGCCGCTGGCCTGCGCCGACGGTTGCGCCGCGCCGCTCAAGCCGATTTATCTGAAGCCGGACTTCAACCTCGGTTTCGACGCGCCCCCGGGCGCGGACGGCGCGAAGGAAGGCTCGAACTACGACGAATACGTCTCCGACCCGGCCAAACCGGTGCCGTTCGTCGCGCGCCCGGTGCGCATGGGCGACGCCAACGTCTGGCGTCCATGGCTGGTGAGCGACCAGCGCGGCGTATCGGACCGCACCGATGTCCTCAGCTACGTCACCGAACCGCTCAAGGCGCCGCTGCGGATCGCCGGCGCGCCCATGGTCAACCTGTTCGCCGCCACCACCGGCACCGACGCCGACTGGGTGGTCAAGCTGATCGACGTCTACCCGGACGAGGTGCCGTCGCAGCCGGAGTTGGGCGGCTACCAGCTGGGCATCGCGATGGATATCTTCCGCGGCCGCTACCGCAACAGCCTGGAAAATCCTTCGCCGATCACCGCCAACGCCGTCGAGAAGTACCGCTTCGCGCTGCCGAACGCGAACCATGTCTTCCTGCCGGGACACCGGGTGATGGTGCAGATCCAGAGCAGCTGGTTCCCGCTGTACGACCGCAATCCGCAAACCTATGTGCCGAATATCTTCCACGCCAAAGCGGCGGACTACAAGAAGGCGACCTTGAAGGTGTTCCACGCCGGCGCCGAGGCCAGCGCGATCGAGCTGCCGGTGGTGGAGGAGAAGTGAAAGCGGTGGGACGCTAGCGCGGACGGACGTTGTCGTTCAAAATGTCCGCGCTGAAGTGGCGCAGATAGGCGTCCATGACCTGCGGCGAGCGCGACATTTTGTCCAGCGCGTCGTGCAGCGTGCGCCGGTCTTCCTTGCTCAGCGCGTGCGAAATGTAGGCGCCGCTGTATTTCCACGGCAGCTCGGGTATCGGCTCCACGCGCAGCCGCTCCTGCATGCCTTGCACGCGCGGCTCGCGGCGAATCGCGCCGGACATCAGCGTCGGTCCGATAATGGTCAGGTCGACCGCTCCCGCGTGCAGCAGGCGCGCCACCGCCGCCACGTCGACCTCGCTGAACAGGCGGCCCTGCCTGCCCAGTTCATTGACCAGCGACATGTAGCGCTCGCCGTAGTCGAAGCCGCGCACCACCGCCACGCGCAGCTCGCGCCGCTCCAGCAGCTCCTGGCCGCTGGCGATCGGCGCGCGGTCGCCGGCGATGGAGATGAGCATCGGGCGGTTGTGGATCATCGGCACGAAGGTGCCGAATTTGTCGCGCTCCGAGGTGCGCGAGGCCGGCACCAGGATGTCGGCCTGGCCGATGCGATACATCGCCACCTGGCGCGCGCGCGGCACCACGGTGAAGACGAATTTGCAGCCGGCCTTGCGTCCCAGATCGCGCAGCAGGTCGGGGTAGATGCCCTTGATCTCATGTCCTTCGGCGATGACGCTGGCGCCGCTGGCGGAGACGGGAACGGTGATCTCGCGCGAGCAGCCGGCGGCGGCGTGCGACGATAACAACGCCGAGAACAATACGGCCGTCGCGGCCGCGAGCGGGAAGGGTGTCATGACTTGGCCTCCATGTGATGGTTGCCGAAGTAGCGCCGCGCCACCAGGATCGCCGCCGCCTGCATCGCCGCGCAGACGAAGAAGGTGGTCCCGATGCGCCAGTCGCCGGCCGGCAGATGGCTGACTTTACCAAGGATGGCGGCGCCGATCAACGGCATGAAGATGACGCCGATGCTGCTGATCGATTGCAGCGAGCCCATCAGTTCGCCCTGTTCGCCGGGCGGGGTTTGTTTGGAGATGATCGCTTGCAGCGCCGGGCCGACGGCGAACGACAGCACGTTACACAGGATCAGCACGTACATCATCCAGCCCTGGGTGGCCAGTCCGTAGAACAGGTAGGCCAGGAACCCCGAGCTTAGCCCCAGCAGCGACAGGCGCACCTCGCCGAAGCGCTTGATCAACGCCCCCAGCAGGCCGGCCTGCACCACGGCGGCCGTGACGCCGACGCAAAACAGCGCCGCGCCGTTCTGGCCGGGCGTCCAGTCGAAGCGGAACGTGGTGTAGAGCACCCAGGTCGTCTGCAGCATCATCTGCGCGCAGGTGACCAGCGCGAACGTGACGATCAGGCCGCGGATGTCCTGGCGCCGTCCCAGCCGGCCCAGCGCGGCGAAGGGGTTGATCTTGGCGATGTGGAAGGGCGAGCGGCGCGCGCGCGGCAGCGATTCCGGCACGGCGAAGTAGCCGTAGGCGAAATTGGCGGCCGACAGCGCGGCGGCGACATAGAACGGCAGATGCAGGTCGACCCCGCCCAGCAGGCCGCCCAGCATCGGCCCGCAGATGAAACCGAGGCCGAACGCCGCGCCGACCTTGCCGAAGCTCTTGGCGCGGTTGTCCGGCGTCGAGATGTCCGAGGCGTAGGCCGACGCCACCGACATGCTGGCCGACGACATGCCGCCGATGATCCGGCCGATGAACAGGCACGCCAGGTTCGGCGCCCACGCGGTGGTCAGGAAGTTGATGCACATGCCGGCCATCGAATACAGCAGCACCGGGCGGCGCCCGACACGGTCGCTGACCGCGCCGAGCATCGGCATGAAGATGAACTGCATCAGCCCGAACGAGGCGCTCATGATGCCGAACCAGTAGGATTGGTCGTCGCGCGAGCCGGTGAATTCGCCCACCAGCAGCGGCAGCACCGGCACGATCAGGCCGATGCCCAGCATGTCGATGAACACGCAGATCAGGACGAAGTTCAGATTGCCCGGCGCCGCCGGTGCGGCCGCCGCCGGCGCGGCGGAATCAGGTGGGGTCATAAGCATGGGGTGACGCAGGGTCGGAGTGTGGGTTCATGGCGCGGGTTCATGGCGCGGGGTCAGGGCGACGCCGGGCTGGCGGCCCATTCGGCGATGAAGGTGTCGCGGAACGCCGTCAACTCGTTCAGGCGCGTTTGCGCCAGGCGGCGGCCGGCGGTGGTCTGCATTTTGCCCGGCAGCGTGGCCAGCTTGGTATCGATGTGGTCCAGCGCGTAGGCTTTTTCATCGAGCTCGCGGTGCAGCGCCATCGGATCGTCGGCGTGCGCCAGCGCGGCGCCCATGCGTCCGGCCGTGTAGAACAGTCGCGCCAGGCCGACCGCGCCGAGCGCGTCGAGACGGTCGGCGTCCTGCACGATCTTCGCTTCGATGGTCTCGGGGCGGATGCCGGCCGAAAAACTGTGGCTCTCGATGGTGTGGGCGACGGCGGCCAGCTTGTTCGGCGGGAAGTCGAGTTCGGCCAGCTGGCGGCTCGCCAGCAGCGCCGCCTTGCGCGAGGCCAGGTGGCGCTCCGGATCGTTCTTGGGCAGGTTGACCAGATCGTGCAGGTAGCAGCCGGCCAGCACGATCAGCGGATCGGCGTCGGGATAGTCGTCCAGCAGCAGATTGGCGTTGCGCCAGACGCGGTGCAGGTGGTTGGTGTCGTGCGCGCCGTCGGACCCCTGGGCGGCACTGGCCAGGGCGACCAGGCGCGGGTGCCAGCTGTTGAGCAAGCTATTCATCGTTCTCCCATGACGTGACGGACGGTTGATGTTTAAATCATACAGCCTGCCGCAGCCGTTGTGCAGCCGAACTCGATGGCGGACAGCAATTGTTTGCTTGATAAGTTGTCACCGAACTTGCTAGAAACATAATTTTGAAAATGCAACAGGCTTATTTGTTGCCCTGCCGCATTTTGTTGATGCTATAAATCTTGACTTGAGGTAACATTGTCGGAATCACTTTAGCAATGAAGGAATCCCAATGTCCAGCAATGTCAGCCAATTGCACGCCAACGTCCCCGCCAGTGAGTATCTGGCGTTTACGCTTGGTCAGGAAGAGTATGGCATCGATATACAAAAAGTCGGCGAGATCCGCAGCTACGAAACGCCGACCCGCATCGCCAACGCGCCGGAATTCGTCAAGGGCGTGGTCAATCTGCGCGGCATCATCGTGCCGATCGTCGACATGCGCATCAAGTTCAATCTGGGCACGCCGACCTACGACCAGTTCACCGTCGTCATCATCCTCAACATCGGCCACCGCGTGGTGGGCATGGTGGTGGACCGCGTCTCCGACGTGACCACGCTGCTGCCGGAGCAAATCAAGCCGGCGCCGGAAATCGGCTCGGCGCTCAACACCGACCATATCGTCGGCCTGGGCACGCTCGACGAGCGCATGTTGATCCTGGTCGACATCGACAAGCTGATGTCCAGCGCGGACATGGGCCTGATCGACAACACCGCGCTGGCCGCGTAACAGGCAGACCATCATGCCGGGCATGGCCCCGCTGCTGATCCCGGATTGCACCATTGTTTTTGATCGAGAGGGACAAGAATGAATATGTTGGAGAACATCAGCATCGGAAAACGCCTGGCATTCGGCTTCACCGTCATCCTGGCCTTCGCGATGCTCATCACCGGCATCAGCGTCTGGCGCCTGCAGGGCGTGGCCTCGGCCACCGCCGACATGATGCAGGTGCCGCTGGCCAAGGAGCGCCTGATCGGCGACTGGTCAAGCAATATTGATAGCGCAATCCGCCGCACCACCGCGATCGCGCGCAGCACCGACACCGCGCTCGGCCCGTATTTCGCCGGCGAGGCCAAGGCGTCGTCGGCCAAATCGGGCGACTATCAGAAGAAGATCGAGGCGCTGATCACCGACCCCGACGAGAAGGAGCTGTTCGCCCGCATCGGCGAGCAGCGCAAGATCTATCTGTCGTCGCGCGACCAGCTCACCAAGCTGAAGGCCGCCGGCGAGCTTGAGGAGTCCAACAAGGTCTTCGAGTCCGTGTTCCGCCCTTGCACCGCGGCGTACCAATCGCTGGTCGCCGAGCTGCTGAAAATGCAGCGCGCCAAAATCGACGCCACCGCCGCCAATATCGACGCCGTCGCCGCCAGCAGCCGCAATCTGCTGTACGTGCTGGCCGCGCTGGTGCTGGCCTTCGGCGTGGTGTGCGCGTGGCTGCTCACCACCGGGATCACCCGTCCGCTGCGCGAGGCCGTGGTGGTGGCGCGCCGCGTCGCCAGCGGCGACCTGACCGGCCAGATCAACGCCGACGCCAAGGACGAAACCGGCCAGCTGCTGGCCGCGTTGAAGGAGATGAACGCCAGCCTGCTGGGCATCGTCACCGAGGTGCGCAGCGGCACCGACCATATCACCACGTCGTCGAGCGAAATCGCCGCCGGCAACCAGGATCTGTCGCGCCGCACCGAGCAGCAGGCCGGCGCGCTGGAGGAAACCGCGTCGTCGATGGAGGAGCTGACATCGACCGTCAAGCACAACGCCGACAACGCGCGCCAGGCCAACCAGCTGGCCGCGTCGGCGGCGCAGGTGGCGGTCAAGGGCGGCGCGGTGGTGGCGGAGGTGGTCGGCACGATGGACTCGATCAACCAGTCGTCCAAGCGCATCGTCGATATCATCTCGGTCATCGACGGCATCGCCTTCCAGACCAATATCCTGGCGCTCAATGCCGCCGTGGAAGCGGCGCGCGCCGGCGAGCAGGGACGCGGCTTCGCGGTGGTGGCGTCGGAAGTGCGCAATCTGGCGCAGCGTTCGGCGTCGGCCGCGAAAGAGATCAAGGCGCTGATCGGCGACTCGGTCGACAAGGTCAACCAGGGCAGCCGGCTGGTGGCCGACGCCGGCGTGACGATGGACGAAATCGTCAGCAGCGTGCACCGCGTCAGCGACATCATCTCCGAGATCACCGCCGCCAGCGCCGAGCAAAGCGCCGGCATCAACGAGGTCAATCAGGCGATCGGCTCGATGGACGCCGTCACGCAGCAGAACGCGGCGCTGGTCGAGCAGGCCGCCGCGGCGGCCGAATCGATGCAGCAGCAGGCGGCGATGCTGGCGCGCACGGTCAGTGTGTTCAAGGTGAGCGACACGGTAAAGGCGTTCCAGCCACGCGCCGCCCAGACGCACAAGGCGGCCGCGCCGGCGCGCCGCTCGCTGCAATTGACCAACCGCGCCTGAACCGGCGCGGAATCACGTAGGGCG
>DATMSN010001129.1:0-2719 GCA_035565375.1 Duganella sp.
CCTGGGCCAGCGCCAGCGCGTCGACGTCCGCCTTGGTGCTGCGTCCGCCGAGCGCTGGCAACGCCTCGGCGTTCGGGTTGACGAAGTTGAAGCAGGAGGTCAGGTCGCCGCACACCGCGCGCCGGTAAGCGCCGATCTGCGGCTCGAGGACGCCGAAGCGCTTCTCGAGAAAGCGCAGCACCGAGGTATGGTCGAAGACCTGCGAGTTGACCCAGCCGCCACGGCTCCACGGCGACACGACCCACATCGGCACGCGCGGCCCCGGTCCGTAGGGGCGGCCATCGATCGCCGGCTGCATGGCGGTCGCCGGCGTGTGGTTGTGGTACTCGAGCGCCATATCGGCGGCGCTCAGCGTGGTGGCGCCGGCGATGCCGCCGTCGGCGCCCACCGATGGCGGGCACGGCGCCGGCAGGTGGTCGAACAAGCCATCGTTCTCGTCGAAATTAATCAACAGAACGGTCTTGCTCCACACCTCCGGATGCGCCGTGAGCGCATCCAGAATTTCCTGCACATACCAGCCGCCCTGGGCCGGACTGGAGCATGCCGGATGCTCGCTGTAGACCGACGGCGCGATGATCCAGGACACGGCCGGCAGCTTGCCGTGGTTGATGTCCTCGCGGAAGGTCTCCAGGAAGCCGTGGGGCATGGTGTTGTGGAATCCCTTGGCCAACGGGCTGAGGGCGTCGTCGATGCCGGCGTCATAGAACGGGCCGGCGCGATTGACGTCCTGGGTGATGTCGGTGGCGGCGACGTGCAGCGGGCGGCGGTGCTCGGGCAGCTTTTCGATTTCCGCGCGCCAGTGGCGAAAACTCATCATCTCGTTGCAGCCGAAGTTGTCGACCAGGCTCTGGTACACCTTCCAACCGATCCCCGCCTTTTCCAGGCGGTCCGCGTAGGTGGTCCAGGTCCAGCCCTCGCTCGAGGGCCCGATGTCGTTGCCGTCCTCGTACTGGTTGTTGAGCACGGCCACCTGGACCGGTTTGCCGTCGGCCGGGCTTCGGCCGTTGGGGCCGTTGGTGCCGGTCCAATAGAACAGCCGGTTCGCGATCGTCCCCGTGTGCATGCCGCAGTGGTAGTGGTCGCAGAGGGTGAAGGCATCGGCCAGCGCGCGTTGGAACGGCACCTCGGCGGTCTCGAAATAGCCCATCGACAGCGCGGTCTTGGCGTCCGGCCAGCGGTTCATCCGGCCGTGGTCCCACGCCGCCTGCGAATCGATCCATGTGTGCGGCGTGCCGCCGGCGCGTTGCGCGTTGCCCTTGCTCGCATCAAGGTGGAAGGGCATGTAAGTCGCGGCGGGCGTGGTGCTGGTTTGGTACAGGACGTTGTAGCCGTTCGGCGCCGGCGCGACGAAGCGGTCGCCGTATCCGCGAACGCCCCTGAAGGTGCCGAAGTAGCTGTCGAACGAGCGGTTTTCCAACATGAGCATGACGACATGCTGAACATCGTTGATGGTGCCGGTGGCGTTGTTGGCTTCGATCGCCAGCGCGCGCCGGATCGCCGGCGGGAATCCGGACAGGGCGGCGATCGAGGCGGCGGTGCCGAGGGAGTTGCGCAGGAACTTGCGTTTGGAATGATCTGTGGGCATGGTGGACAATCTCACTCCGGGGTCAGGTCCACCATTGCTACACGTGCTCATCTGTTTGTAGCGATTTGGCGCCACTACACATCAGTTCGTGTAGAAATGGTGGACCTGACCCCGGAGTTGCTTTTAGGTGCCGACGGCGGCGCGGCCCAGCGCCGGGTCGTCGGTGAAGAAGCCATCGAGCCCGATGGCGATGTAACGCTTCATCTCGGCGATCGAGCCGGCTTCGTTGCGCGCCTGCAGGCTGCCGCCGTCGCGGAAGTCCGTCGCCAGAAACTGGTTCTCCGGCCGGAACGTCCACGGCTCCACGCGCAGGCCGGCCCGGTGCGCGTCGTCCACGAACGAACTCGGCGCGTCGAGGCTGCCATCCTTCTTCAGCGGGATGATGGTGCGCGTCGGCGGCGCCACCACGTCGGCGTATTGCGCGATGTCGCGCAGGCCGGCCGGCGTGCACATCTGCGCGAACGTCAGCTTGCCGCCGGCCGCCGCCACATCCATCGGCCGCACGTCCTGGCCGATCACCAGCTGCATCAGGCGCAGGTTGGCGCGCCGTCCCAGCTTGCCGCGCAGGTACTTCAGATTGGCCACCTCGAACGATTGGATCTCGACCGGGTTGCGCCGCGTGTAGTCGTGCGCGTCGAGGATGGACAGGAAACGGTCCTCCAGCGGCAGGCCGACGCCGGCGAAATAGGTCGAGTGCTTCAGCTCGGGCACGATGCCGATGATGCGCCCGCGCGCCGCCGCCTCGGCCGCGACGAAGTCGATGATCTCCTCGAACGTCGCCACCTGGAACATGCCGTTGTACTGCGCGCTGCCCGGACGGTAGGCCGGGATGCGCTCGACCGCGCGCAGCGTCTTCAGTTCGGCCAAGGTGAAGTCGTCGACGAACCAGCCCTCGTGCGGCTCGCCGTCGATGGTCTTGCGCGTCTTGCGGCCGGCGAACTGCGGGTGGCTGGCGACGTCGGTGGTCTCGCTGAGGAACGCTTCGTGGCGCGCCACCAGCACGCCGTCCTTGGTGCTGCACAGGTCCGGCTCGATGTAGTCGGCGCCGTCGGCGATGGCCTTGGCGTACGACGCCAGGGTGTGCTCGGGCCGCAGCGCGCTGGCGCCGCGGTGGCCGAACACCAGCGGCTTCCT
>DATMSN010001130.1:0-1950 GCA_035565375.1 Duganella sp.
GCCGTCGCGCCCCGCCACCTTGGCCAGCAGCTGGATGTAATGCTTGAGCGGCTTCGGCTGGGCGCCGGGCTGGTAGCCCCAGGCGCCGGCGATGGTGGTGCACAGCTCCCACGGGTGCTCGCTGTCGAACTCGCCGAGCGCGGCGTCGCCCTCGCGCGAGCGGAAATCCTCCGGCATGTCGGCGCGGCCGTTCATCAGCACCTGCGGCTGCAGGCGGCGTATGCTCGCGTACATCTGCTCGTGCTGCCAGCTGAAGCTCCCTTGGTAGCGACGGCCGGCGGGACGCACCGCCCACCTGGGGCCCGGCGCGCCGACGTCGGTCCAGTCGGCGCCGAAGTTGAGCCATTCGGTCTCGCCGCCGTCGAACCACAGCACGTCGATTTTGCCGTAGTTGCTCATCAGTTTCTCGACCTGGCGGTGATACTGGTCGCGCATGGCTTCCGCGCTTTGGCGCTGCAGATCGGGGAAGAAATAGCCGGGGAAGCGCCAGTCCAGCGGCGAGTAGTACAGCCCCACGCCCAGGCCGGCCTTGCGCACCGCCTTCACATAGTCCGCGACCAGGTCGCGACGGGCGCCGGTGTTGACGCTGGTGTAAGGGTTGGCGCCGTCGTCAAACAGGGCGAAGCCGTCGTGATGACGCGCCGTCATGACCATGTATTTCATGCCGGCCGCCTTGGCCACCTCGGTCCAGGTGTCGAAGTCCAAACCGGCGGGATTGAACTGGTCGGCCAACTTGGCGTACTCGCCAACCGGAATCTGCTCGTTCCACTGCACCCATTCGCCACGGCCCGGTATCGAGTACAAGCCCCAGTGGATGAACATGCCGAACCGCGCACCGCGCCACCACTGGATGCGCGCGGCCGGGTCCTCCCCCTGGAGCCGGGCGATGGGCCGCTCGGACGCGGACATGCCCTGGGCAATGGCGCCGGCCGGCGCCAGCAGCGCGGCGGCCGCGATCAAGACAGCCGGGATCACGCCGGCCTTGGCAGAAAAAGTCGATTTCATGGCTCTCCGATGTATTTGATATATTAAATACATTTTAGCGAGCAAAACCGAAATGAACAACCAATTCCGCCGGGAGGCGGCACATCTAGCATCCAGGGAGAAGAGCTGCGAATCCCTATTCCCTTCCCTTTGCATCCGCCTGTTGTCCTGACCCGTGGGATGCTAACGGCCCAAATAGGGATAACTTACATCCGCATACAGCGGAATCGATAACGAGTTGAGGCCCGGGAAAAATATGTCCTGAATCAAAAGCGAGATATTGACACGTACTGTCGCCGGCTTTGAAAATCCCAAACAGACGCTGCCATCGCAGCTGATCAGCAGCCCGTATCCATAGCCGCCAGGCGACAGCTCCGCCAACTCCTCCGCCACAATGGCGTTGGCCGCC
The DNA here is from genome assembly GCA_035565375.1 of Duganella sp. Taxonomy (GTDB): domain Bacteria; phylum Pseudomonadota; class Gammaproteobacteria; order Burkholderiales; family Burkholderiaceae_D; genus Rugamonas. The sequence goes on from DATMSN010001130.1 coordinate 1,394, forward strand.
GCAACCACTGTCGGAGCGCGCGCCGGGTTGCTTAACTCGGCGACTGGAATTTTCGAGAGGTAACGCGCGGCGTCTTGCGCGGCGTGCTCGATGACCGTGTAGTGCCAAAAAACGCGGCCAAGATACAAGGGCATGACCAGCATCAGCACGAGAATGGGCATCATCAGCGCCAGCTCGACCGCTGCAATACCGCGCTGCCGGCCGACGCCGCCGCCGATGGAGGGCCGCATGGACGGCGGCTGGCGTGGGCCAAGCCGTTTCAGGTAACATTCTTGCGTGAAAACGTCTCTTCGTGGATTCATATCTCGCCTCATCTCACCCCGCCCAGCGCCTTCGGGAAACCCGAACGTGTCGACGAACGATTGTAGCGGGCAACAACATCGGTTAGGTTGACGCGTAGCAATAATCGATGGCGGCGGCGTTGCCTCGCCCTCCTCAAGTTGTGGCCGCTATCATCATCCGGAACCTGGTCGCCTCGGGCAACCTCGGTATACTTGGTCCGCCCCGGTGGCGGACCGGCGTCCTGGGACTTCTCCCGATGGGCTTTAACTTCGAGG